>CAYVAL010000117.1:0-3501 GCA_964449395.1 uncultured Gammaproteobacteria bacterium
TATGAAAGGTGCAGCGATATTATAATAAAAGAAACCAATAACCCTAATGAGACTGTCGATTCAATTGTCCTTAATCTAGAAAAAAGAAAATGAAAGAAATAAAGATAAGTACTGACTCTAAGAATTATTCTGTTTTAGTTGGGAAGGATATTCTTAAGGAATCTAATTTTAAAGAATTTTCTAACAGAGAAATTCTATTGGTTATTGATTCAAATATAAAAGACTCCGTAAAGCAACAAGTTAGAACAAATATTCAACCTATATCTTCAAAGTTTTCAGAAATACTAATTGAGGCAAATGAAGAGAATAAGTCATCCTCTACGTTATCTCTAATGCATGACATACTGATTGAAAATGGTTACAGCAGGGACTGCGTGCTTTTTGCTCTGGGCGGAGGTATAACATGTGATATGACAGGTTTTGCTGCTGCTACCTACCAGAGGGGAGTAGATTTTGTTCTCATGCCTTCAACTTTACTAGCGCAAGTAGATGCTTCTGTTGGTGGAAAAACAGCTATTAACCACCCTAAAGGAAAGAATATGATAGGTGCATTTCATCAGCCTGCAAAAGTACTAAGCGACACACAATTACTCTCTAGCTTAGATCAGAGCCATTTAAGAGAAGGTATGGCAGAGATTATTAAACACTCCTTAATAAAAGATGAAGGCTTCTTTGGTTGGCTAGAAGAAAATATTGAAGATCTTTTGGCAGGAGAAGATACAAAACTTTTAGATGCAATAGCTAAGTCTATTGAAATAAAGGCTGGGGTTGTAGCAAAAGACGAAACTGAACAAGGAGTTAGAAAATGGCTTAATCTAGGCCATACATTTGGACATGCAATAGAGGTTTATGGCAAATTCCAAGAATTTACTCATGGTGAAGCAGTTGCTTTAGGGATAATTATGGCAGCCAACCTATCACAATCAGTACTGCACCTTGACGAAAAAGAGAGCGAGAGAATAAAGAGTCTTATGTCTTCTATTCTTACAGATTCCCTATTGCAAAATAAATTTGAGGCTACTGCAATATTGAAATTGATGTCATCCGACAAGAAAAAGAAAGGTGATAAGCTAAATTTCATTCTTCTAGATGCCATCGGAAGTACAAATATTGTCTCAGATATAAAAGAATCTGATATTTTACAATCAATTAAATTGATATAGTCAATCTTCCCAGATTGCCTAACAAAAGGTACAATCTTGCACCTGCGCAATTCTCTAACTTACTTTTTATGACAAATTAGTTAGCTGAGAGTTAACAACCCACAACATATGAATAATTTTAAACTTAAAGATAAGTACAGGTTTGGTTTCCCCAAAAAAAAGGGGTTATATGATCCTCAATTTGAAAAAGACTCTTGTGGAGTTGGGTTAGTTGCAAATATTAAAGGCATTCCATCTAGACAGATAATGGATGATGCTTTCCTTGTTAATTCTAAAATGGATCACAGAGGTGGCTGTGGATTTGAAGAAAATACTGGAGATGGAGCTGGCATTTTACTAGCCTTACCTGATAGTTTCTTCCGGTCTGAAGCTAACAAGATTGGAATAGAGCTTCCTGAAACTGGTCTCTATGCAGTAGGTAACGTGTTTTTGCCTGTCGACACTAACGAAAGAGACTTTTGTATTAGAGAAACGGAATCGATAATAAGCAAAGAGAATCAACAATGTCTGGGATGGAGAGACGTTCCAGTCGATCCGGAAGGAGCAGATGTAGGCCCTGCTGCTAGAGGAGCTCAACCAGCTATCAAACAATTATTTATCAAATCTCAAGAAGGAATAAGTAAAGATGAATTTGATAGGAAACTATACATAATTAGAAAGCAAATCAGTCATCTGATTAGAAGTAACGATCAGTTAAAAGAAGCAAAACTTTATTACATATGCAGTCTGTCAACTTCAGTAATAGTGTATAAAGGAATGCTCACTCCCTCTCAATTATTTCCTTTTTATCCCGATCTTGAGAATAAAGACTTCGAAACACATCTTGCTATGGTGCATTCAAGATTCAGTACCAATACATTTCCATCATGGGATCGAGCACAACCAAATAGATATATGTGTCACAACGGGGAAATTAATACTCTCAAAGGCAACATGAATGCCATGAAAGCACGACAAGGAACTGTGCAGAGTGATCTATTTGGTAAAGATATAGAGAAACTATTCCCAATTACTGAATTAGACTGTACTGACTCGGGTAGCTTCGATAATGTTCTCGAATTTTTGTTACTGTCAGGAAGAAGCCTTCAAGAGTCAGTAATGATGATGATCCCAGAAGCCTGGCAATCTGATGTACATATGTCAGATAAGAAGAAAGCTTTCTATCAATACAGTTCTTCTATGATTGAGCCATGGGATGGTCCTGCTTCCATAGTTTTTACAGACGGAAAGAAAGTAGGAGCTGTTTTAGACAGGAATGGTCTTAGACCAAGCAGATTCTATTTAACTGATGATGACAAAGTCATAATGGCTTCAGAGGTAGGAGTGCTTCCAATAAACCCTGCAAGAGTAACTAAAAAAGGCAGATTACAGCCCGGAAAAATGTTTTTAATTGACTTTGAAAAAGGTGAAATGATACCTGATGAAACGATTAAAACTGATATAGCAAATCAACATGACTATGCAGAATGGAATAAATCAATAGTCAACCTTGAAGATCTCAAGAGTAGTAGCCATAAAGATGAAATAAATGAAAACCTTATTTCAAGGATGAGAGCATTCGGTTATACAACCGAAACCATGCAATTCATGCTTTTACCTCTTGTTTCAGAATTGAGAGATCCGCTTGGCTCTATGGGTAATGATGCAGCTCTAGCATGCTTATCAGACAAGCCAAGGCTTTTATTTGATTACTTCAAGCAACTATTTGCCCAAGTAACTAATCCTGCTATAGATTCTATAAGAGAAGAAGTAATTATGTCCTTGGAATGTTTAATAGGTCCCGAGGGAAACCTTCTTGAGAGTAATAAAGATAATGTTAATAGACTAAGAATTAAAAACCCTATACTTTCTAATCGAGACTTAAATTCTATCAAAGAACTTTCTCAAGGGAATTGGAAGACAAAAACCATAGATTTAACCTTTTCAAAGAATGATGGTTTAAAGGGTATGTTGACTAGACTAGAAGAAATATGCCAGGAAGCTGAAGAGGCTATAGAAGACGAATACACTTTTATTGTCCTATCTGATAAAGAAATTTCAAGTTCAAAAATCTCTCTTAGTTCTCTGTTATCCTGCTCAACAATTCATCATCACTTAATAGAAAGACAACTCAGAACCAAGATAGGTATCATCCTTGAAACAGGTGAAGCCAGAGAGGTTCATCATCACTGCTTGTTATTTGGATATGGAGCAGATGCCATTAATCCTTACCTAGCTTTTGAGTCTATCTTCCAGTCTGTAGAAGATGGATCTCTTCAGGATGAATCCTTGAAAGAAAAAAATCAGATTGTAGAAGCTTATAAGAAAGGAACAAAAAAAGGCATCCTTAAAGTGATGG
>CAYVAL010000118.1:0-3462 GCA_964449395.1 uncultured Gammaproteobacteria bacterium
TCCTTTATGGAGCTCTTGGTCAATAGGAGATGGAAATAAATATCTGGTTCTTGATTCTGAGAATGATCAAGGCGTAGTTATGTCTGATATTGAGTACACAAAGGATTATTTACTCGATAGACTTTCTAAAGATGAAAGATTTGATGATCAAGAACGATGTGAAGCTTTATTCGGTTTGTCCTATGGAGATGGCAACGGAATCTCTCTAGAAGAGTTTAATCTTTTTATGAATGGTCTTTGTGCAGGTCGTGATTATTCTGCCATTATTGATATGATTGAGTCCACAGAAGAAGAAATATTAGAAAATCAGGATACATAAGGAGGTAGTGATATGTCTAAAGAAGTAGATTTTTACTTTGATTTTGCAAGCCCTAACGCTTATTTAAGTAATAAGGTTATGCAATCAATTAAAGAAAGAACAGGTGCGAAAGTTAACTATATTCCTGTCTTGCTTGGAGGTATTTTCAAATTAACTAATAACAAGCCCCCTATGGAGCAGTTTTTTGGCGTCAAGAATAAAAACGAATATCAGAACATTGAGATGCAACGCTTTATTCAAAGACATGGTTTAGAAAAATTTCAAATGAATCCACATTTTCCAGTAATAAGTTTGCAAATTATTAGAGGTGCGGTGGCAGCTGATATGGATGGTTATTTAGAAGATTATATTGATAAGGTTTTGGTGCATATGTGGGAAGAACCAAAGAAAATGGATGATCCTGAAGTAATAAAATCTGCGTTTGAAGAGTCTGGATTAGATGCCGAAAAGCTAATGACTCAAATGCAAGATCCTGATGTTAAAGCTAAACTTATTTCAAATACAGAAGCTGCAGCTGAAAGAGGTGTCTTCGGTATACCTACTTTTTTCATTGGAGATGATATGTATTTTGGAAAAGATAATTTATGGCAAATAGAGGAAAAGCTAAGTGAGTAAATTACTAACTTCTTTAAATTTTACTAGGGGACCTGATATGAAGAATCGCTTCATGCTAGCTCCATTAACTAATTCTCAAAGTCATGAAGATGGCATTATGTCTGATGAAGAGTTTCATTGGCTTACCATGAGGGCAAAAGGAGGTTTCGGAATTACGATGACATGTGCTTCTCATATTCAGGCTATAGGTAAAGGATTTCCTGGCCAGATGGGAGTTTTTTCAGATGATCACCTAGAAGGTTTATCGAGGCTAGCTAAAGAAATAAATGATCATGACAGTATTTCCATAGTTCAACTTCATCATGCTGGCATGCGTTCACCTAAGGAACTTATAGGAGAAGATCCTGTTTGTCCTTCTGATAATGAAGAATTTTCGGCTCGTGCATTAAGCTTAGATGAAGTTAAGATACTGAGGGACGACTTTATAGCAGGGGCGGTAAGATCTGAAAAAGCAGGTTTTCATGGTGTCGAACTCCATGGTGCTCACGGTTACATCATTTGCCAATTTCTTAGTGATGAAGTGAATCTTAGAGATGATGAATACGGAGGAGATTTACACGGAAGGGCGCGTTTACTTAAAGAAATAATTGATGGTATTAGGTCAGAGTGTTCTAAAGATTTTATGCTGGGTGTGAGATTGTCTTCAGAAAGATTTGGTATAAAACTAGGTGAATCAAAGCAATTAGCAGAAGAACTTATGATGTCTGGTAAATTAGATTTCTTAGATATGTCTTTATGGGATTGTTTTAAAGAGCCTCAAGAAGAGGAATATAAAGGTAAGACACTACTTCAGCATTTTTCAGAGCTGAATAAGGGTAATACTAGATTAGGCGTTGCAGGTAATATCAGGACTCCTCAAGATGCAACTCGTGCAATGGAAGAGGATATTGATTGGATTATGCTTGGTAGAGCAGCCATACTGAATCATAACTTTCCAGCACTTTATGCAGATAACCCGGAATTTGAGACTCCTACAATTCCAGTATCTGCTGATTACTTAGCCAGCGAGGGCCTTTCTCCTAAATTTATAAGTTATATGTCTAATTGGGGTTTTGTAGAAAACCACGATAACTAGAAATAAGAAATTCCCTAGAAAGCTTAGTTTAAGAAGCTGTCATCCTTCTCTAGCATGAGATCATAAATAGGCTGGTAACTCATCCACATACCTATTGGTGAACCTACTTGATTTTTTGTAAGTTCAGCAACCTGATCTGGTATTCTTTGCATCTGTCCAACATTCTCAGCCATTAATTGAGATTGGCAGCACCTATCCATGGATAAAAATCCCCAAGCAGCTTCGTCAACAGTTGTTCCGGTGGTTAAAAGACCATGATTTTTTAAGATAGCTGCTTTTTTGTTTCCTAATGCTTCAGCAATTCTATCACCTTCGCTAGTATCGAGAACTACTCCAGTAAAATCATCAAATAACACATGATTCTCATAGAAAGCACAAGAATCTTGAGTAATTGGTTCCAATAATCTACCCATAGTAGAGAAAGTTTTTCCGTACATTGAATGCGAGTGGGCTGCAGCATTTAAGTCAGGATGATTCATATGCAATCTAGAATGAATAGCAAATGCAGCATTATTTACAGGTCTATCACCAATTACAATGTCCCCATCATGACTGACTAACAGTAAATCAGATACCTTCATTTGTCCGAAATGCACACCAAAGGGATTTACCCAGAAATGATCTTTATGTTCTGGATCTCTCAAAGTTATATGTCCAGCGAGCCCTTCATCAAAACCAAAATGAGCGAACATGCGAAAAGCACTGGCTAACCTTTCTAGACCGTGTCTCCTTTCTTCATCTATAGAATTAAATTCAGGAGGATTTAAGTTGCCTTTGTTTCTCGGCTCAGTTTTCCCTTTTGTTACGTCGATATCCATCATTTTTTCTCCAAAAAAGGTGATAAATTAAATTCAGCTAATTAATCTAGCATATTTGCTAAAATATATCCCATACTATAAAAAATACAAAAGAAATTAATGGCAACAAAAAACTATAGAATTGAAAAAGATAGTCTGGGTGAAGTAAAGGTTCCAAAGCAAGCTCTCTGGGGAGCACAAACACAACGGGCTGTAGATAACTTTCCAATCAGCGGAATTAAAATGGACTTTCCTTTCACAAAGTCGTTTATCAGTTCCCTTGGGCTGATCAAAGATGCTGCAGCTAGGGCTAATTCCAAACTTAAACTGCTTCCAACCAATAAAGCACGAGCCATCTCCAAAGCCTCAAAGGAGGTTTGGCAAGCAAAGCATCATCATGAATTTCCTATAGATGTATTTCAAACTGGATCAGGTACCAGCTCTAATATGAATGCCAATGAGGTTATTGCTAACTTAGCTTCAAAGAGCTCTAAATTAGATATTGGAGCGAATGATGATGTGAATATGAGTCAAAGCAGTAATGATGTTATTCCAACAGCTATAAAAGTTTCTGCCCATATGGACCTCACTAAAAAACTTTATCCAGCACTGGATAAGCTAATCAATGAAATCCAAAAGAAAGCAGACTCAGTTCA
>CAYVAL010000119.1:0-3443 GCA_964449395.1 uncultured Gammaproteobacteria bacterium
TTCAAATCCTGCCCCCGCTACCAAAGTAAGCCCTATATGGGCTTTTTTTGTAGGTAAAAAATGGATACAGAATATATAAAAGAAGTCTTAGAAAAAGACATAGAAAGACTAGGATGCAAAATCTGGGGCTTAGAGCTATTCGGAAGACGTTCAAACCAAACATTAAGAATATATATTGATAATCAAAACGGTATATCTGTAGAGGATTGTGAAAAAGTAAGCAAACACGTCAGTAAAGTGTTAGATACAGAAAATGATTTTTCAGAAAACTATATGCTAGAAGTCTCTTCTCCTGGTCTTGATAGAAAATTTTTCTACAAAGAACAATATAAAGAATTTCTCAATGAATCTATAAAGGTAACTTTTTTTGATAGTCAGAACAAAAAGACTATTAGAGGACTTTTGGATGAAGTTGATGAAGATAGTATAAAACTTGAGTTAAAAGGCATTACTCAACAGATTCCTTTTTCTTCTATTATTCAAGCAAATCTTATAATCTAAGAGGCAATATTATGCAAAAAGAGATTTTATTAGTCGCAGAGGCAGTTTCAGGTGAGAAGGGCTTACCTCAGGGAGCAATTTTTGAAGCTATAGAGCAGGCTCTAGCAACTGCAACAAAGAAAAGATATAGCGAAAACTCAAATATAGAGGTTGTAATTGACCCGAAAACTGGGGATTACGAAACCTTTCGTCTTTGGGAAATAGTTTCAGAGGAAGAAATTGAAGACTCTGGTACTCAGGTTTTACAAAGCGAAGATAATAATGAAATTGGCTCTTTTGTAAAAGAGAAGGTAGATAACGTTGAATTTGGTCGCATAGCAGCTCAAGCAGCCAAGCAAGTTATAGTTCAAAAGGTTAGGGAGGCTGAAAGAGCCCAGGTTGTTGAAAAATACCGTTCAGTGCTTGGAGAGTTGGTGAACGGTACTGTAAAAAAAGTTACTAGAGAATTTTTAATAATAGACCTTGGAGAGGGGGCAGAGGCTATTTTATCAAGAAATGAACTGATACCGGGAGAGGTATTCAGGATAGGAGATAGATTAAGGGCAGTTCTTCAAGAAGAGGAAAGAGAAAACAGAGGGCCGCAGTTAGCTCTTAGCAGAAAGTGTCCTGAGATGGTCGGAGAACTATTTAAGCTAGAAGTTCCTGAAATATCCGAACAAGTTATTGAGATAAAGGCTATAGCTAGAGATCCAGGCTCAAGAACAAAGATAGCTGTTAAAACAAATGACAACAGGATAGATCCTGTAGGGGCTTGCGTTGGAATGCGTGGTTCTCGAGTTCAGGCGGTATCTAATGAATTAGGTAATGAAAGGTTAGATATAGTTATATGGGACGACGATCCTGCTCAATTACTTATCAACTCAATGGGACCTGTCGAAATAACTTCTATAGTACTCGATGAAGCTACAGGAGTTATGGATGTAGCGGTTACACAAGATACCTTGGCTCAGGCTATAGGTAAGAGCGGTCAAAATGTTCGTTTGAGCAGTCAAATAACGGGATGGAAATTAAATGTAATCGATCAAGATACTGCTGTTGAGCAGAGCCAGGAGAAATCAGAAACTATATCTAATATATTAATTGAAAAGTTAGATGTTGATGAGGATTTAGCAAATACGTTAATCTCCAATGGATATAATACTTTAGAATCAATTTCCTCTTCCTCAACGGAAGATCTGTCAATTATTGAAGGGTTTGATGATGATATCAGCAACCTTTTGATTAACAGAGCAAAAGAAGTTTTGATAACACTAGCTATGGAGGTTTCTACTGACGATGGCGAGTCAGGAGATCTAATGTCAGTTGAGGGCATGGAAATGACGCTTGCCTTGGAACTTTCTCAAAAAGGAATAAATGATAGAGAAGATCTAGCCGAACAATCGATTGAAGAACTCACCAGTATAATCGATATGTCAGAAGAGGATGCTGGAGAATTGATTATGCGAGCTAGAGCTCATTGGTTTGAGGATTAATATATGCCATCAGTAACAGTAGAAAATTTAGCCAAGATCATTGGTTCCGAAGGGAAAACCCTCCTTGCTCAAATGAAAGAGGCAGGTCTCTCGCATAAGGATGTTAAAGACGAGGTTACTGATCAAGATAAGAAGACATTATTAGAGTTCCTTAAAGAGCAGCAAAATAAAACTTCAAAAACTATTTCGTTAAATAAAACAACAGCCAAGGTAGAGCCAGAACCAGCTGGAACAGTATCTATTACTAGAAAAACTATCTCTAGAGATAGCAGTGAAACCAAGGCTGTCGATACTCAAAGAACCTCTTCTACTATAAATTTTGACGAAATTGAAAAGAAGAGACAGGCTGGAGAGGCCAATAAAAAGGCAGAGGAAGAGCAAAGAAAAAAAGAACTAGAACAAAAAACTTTAGTTACTAGAAGAAAAGCTAAAACTAATGAGACACCTCAAACTCAATCTGTACAAAAAAAGGTAGTACAAGTTGCAAAAAGAACAGTTAAGCCAACAAGGGCAGAACTTTCTAAAAAAGAACAAAGGGAACTGGAAGGTGAGAGTTTCTTATCCAATGTTGAGAAACAAGAATTTGAAAAACCGGCTGAATTAATTACAAAAATAATTCAAATACCAGAATCAATAACAGTCAGTGAACTTGCGCAAAGTTTATCAGTTAAAGGTGGAGAAGTTGTAAAGCAACTCATGTCAATGGGTGTTATGGCTACTTTAAACCAACCCCTCGATCAGGATACAGCTATCTTAGTTACTGAGGAGCTTGGTCATAAAGGAGAGCCTGCAGTAAAAGTTGAAGTCGAGGACCAGCTGATGGAGCTTGTCACTTACGAAGGTGAAGAAGAACCACGAAACCCTGTTATTTCAGTTTTAGGTCATGTTGATCATGGTAAGACTACCTTGTTAGATTTTATTAGACAGGCTAATGTTGCGGCGGGAGAAGATGGGGGTATAACTCAAAAGATCGGTGCCTATCAGGCAAGTACTGAACAAGGAACTATTGCCTTTATAGATACTCCAGGTCACGCAGCATTTTCAGAGGTAAGAGCTAGAGGTGCAAACTCTACGGATATAGTAATTTTAGTAGTTGCTGCCGATGATGGCCTGCAACCACAAACCGAGGAAGCTATAAGCCATGCTAAAGCTGCCGGTGTACCGATAGTAGTTGCTGTTAATAAGATGGACAGAGAGGAAGCAGATATAGAAAAAGTTAAAACAGAACTTTCTAATAAAGATTTAATTCCTGAAGATTGGGGAGGTCAAACCCAATTTCTTCCAATTTCCGCTCTAAAAGGAGATGGTATTAAAGAGTTACTTGAAGCGGTGTCTCTTGAAGCTGAAGTCTTAGAACTCAAAGCTCATCATAAAGGCCCTGCATTTGGAGTTGTTTTAGATTCAACTACTGAGGTTGGTAAAGGAGCTGTTGCAACCATTCTTGTTCAAAAGGGCACCCTAAAAAAAGGA
>CAYVAL010000120.1:0-3395 GCA_964449395.1 uncultured Gammaproteobacteria bacterium
AGCTCCTCCACAATTAATAAGGTATGCGTCGCATTTTAAATCAGAAATAAAATTAAAGGCTTCGGTAATAGTCTCTCCACTTGGCAAAGTATTCTGATTTCCATATAAAGTCCATCCTATCCATTTTTGTGATTTAGATTCTTGTATTGAGGCTAATGCACTCCTAGCTTCTCTGCTGTGCGACATTGTTTCACAAATAATAATATCTACATTATTCTCTAATATTGAAGCTAATTCTTGATACATCATAACCATAGAAGCAGTCTCTAGAATTAAATCTGACCTATAACTTGTCTCTAATGGAGGAAGAGACGCTGCCAATAAAATATCTTTTCCTGATTCCTGTATTGCTTCTTTTGCTATCTGTATTGATTTCAAGATCAATTCTTCTAACTGATCGAGCAAGTTAGCTCTTTTTAAGATGGGTTGAGTCACTGCGTAGTTATTAGCAATTATAAATTCTGCACCTGCATTAATATAATCAAGATGAATTTCTTTTATAACGGATGTATTTTCAGTTAGAGCTAATGCTGACCATATAGACTCAACATGAGAGGGTACTTCAACACCTCGCATTCTAAGTTCTGTTCCCATGCCTCCATCACCTATGAGTATTTTATTCATATCTTAATTATTATATATCCTCAGACAGTTCTCTAACTACCGAGATCGCCATTAGAGGGTAAATGAAGAGTAAAGGCAATGAAGTAATTAAAATTAAATCCAATGCAACACTGTGATCAGAATATAGAACCAAAACAGCAGGCAATATACCTAAAATAATGGCCCAAGATAATCTTAAATTTTTATGAGGCTCTTTGTTAGTACCTTCTGTTTTTAAAACATGCGAAGAGATAACATAAGACATTGAGTCATAAGAAGTTGTAATAAAAACAATAGTTATTACACAAAATACCAAAAGCATCAATCCACTCATGGGCAGAGAATTAATTACGGATATAGCGGTCTCAGCATGACCAATATCTTTCATGTTTTGAATAACATTCAAGTCATTATTTAATTCTCCGTTCATAGAGTAACCCCCTAGAACTAAATAGAACAACCAGGTTCCTAAAGTACCAAAAATTAACATACCAGCTATTACTTGCCTTAAAGATCTGCCCTTAGATATTCTTGCAATGAATAAACCAACTAAGGGACCAAAAGCTACCCACCATGCCCAATAAAAGATAGTCCATTCTTTAGCAAAATCTGAAGGCTCTGATATCCCTAAAGTACTCATTTCCCAAAAATATATAAAGGAAAATTTAATTCCTGAGTAAGAAGTCTCGATCAAACTAAAGAAATCACTAGAAGTAATAACTAAGAAAATAAAAACTAAGGCTAGAATTAAATTAAAGTTGCTTAAGTTTTTTATACCTTTATCTAACCCCTTATACACACTAAAACCAAATAAACTTACGCAAAGAATTATTACTCCAATATCTATCTGTAATCCATTATTTATATTAAATAAATTAGTAAAACCACTAGATAACATAGGTATGTAAGATCCTATTGTCCCACCGGCTGCTCCAACAGTTGCTAATATAAATGTAAGATCAATGAATCGACCAAATAGTGACGATTCAATATTCTTGAAACCCAATCCTTTAAGGCTAGAGCTAAGTCTTAATGAATTAAGATTGTATTTATAAAATGCTATAGATAAAGCGATTGCAGGAATACCGTATATCGACCATGCGCTAATCCCCCAATGAAATAATCCATAAGCAGTTGCTAAAGAATATGATTCATCTGAATAAGGTTCGATATTAAATTGAGGTATTTCTACGTAATACGCCCATTCAACTCCCGACCAATAAATAATACCCCCACCAATTCCTGAACAAAATAACATTCCGATCCAGCTAAAATATGAGAACTCTGGGTAGGTGCCTTTACCTCCCAGGACATAATTGCCGTATTTTGAGATAGAAATAAGAATTAAAAAAATAAAGCTAAAAATTGTCAATACAAGATAAGCTGATCCAAAATTATCAACTATTAAAGAATAGGTCTGACCAATTAATTGTTTTGCTAAATCAACATCCCACAATATAAAACTAGCAGTTAGAAAAACAGAGAAAATACTAACAAATAGAGTAATTGGGTCTATTCCTAAAGATTTTATTGTCTGCTGCATGTCATTCATAGATGAAGCTTAACCCTCTCTAAGATAGAATAAAACTATGTCTAAAGGGAATGATAAAGAAGTTAGTATAAAACAAGCTTATGAGAATGCTGCTAATTTACTAGAATCAGGTGAAATTGAACTAGCTGAATATCAATTATCAGAAATTTTAAAAAAATTTCCTGAGGAACCTAATGCATTACGTTTAAGTGGGCTCTCTAGTTTGCAGCAAGGAAATCCCAATGCAGCGATTATTCCTTTTAAAAAAGCTCTTCAAGTAGCTCCAGATTTTTATCAAGTATATGAAAACCTTTCTCAAGCCTGGGCTTTATTAGGAAATTTAAAAGAAGCTGAAATGTGTTTAAAAAAATATCTTGAGCACAATCAATCAAGCTTTTCCTCCTGGAAAGCATTAGGAGATATTCTTTCTGATCAAGGTAAAGAGGCAGAGTCTGACAAGGCCTATAAAAATGCAATCAGTACCGATCAAAAATACATAAAGATGCAGGAAGCTATGCATTCGGTTCAAAAAGGAAATTTGGGTGAAGCTGAATCTGTTTATAGAGACATCCTATCTGAAGATCCAAATAATGTAGATGCTCTAAGACTTTTGGCGCTGTTAGCATCCAGGACTGGTGCGTTAGATCAAGCTATTCGAATGTTAGAAAATTGCACCAGGATCGCGCCTGATTACGCCTTGGCTTGGGAAAACTTAGCAAAGCTTTATAGGCAAAAGGATGATCAAGAAAGTTTATTAAAAGCTTCAGAATGTTTTAAAAAAGCTACTGAATTAAGACCAGATTGGGCAGAAGGCTGGGCTGGATTAGGTACTATGCAGACAAGAAGTTCTTTACATGAAGAAGGTATCAAGTCTTATAAGAAATCTTTGTCATTGAAAATAAATCAACCAAGAGTTCATTTAAGTTTAGGGCATGTTTATAAAACGACAGGCTCTCAAGAAAACTCGATAAATTCCTACAAAGAAGCAATTCATCATGATGAAGATTTTGGAGAAGCTTATTGGAGTCTAGCAAACTTGAAGACTTACAAATTTAATTCGGATGAATTAGATGAAATGGAGTACAGACTTTCTTTGAAAGAATTGTCTGAAAGAGAAAGAGTGCACTTTTTATTCTCCTTAGGAAAAGGTTACGAAGATATAGGTGAGTATGAAAAGTCATTTGAATTCTACAAACAAGGCAATAATCTTAATAGAGGCAGAACTTCATATGATCCAAAAGCTATAGAGGCCGTATCGGAT
>CAYVAL010000121.1:0-3363 GCA_964449395.1 uncultured Gammaproteobacteria bacterium
TAGCAAACAGGTAAGAAATATTACGTATTTGGGAAAGATGGTGGAAAGCAGTTAGCTGAGGAATATTCTTTAGAATTATTAGCGCAACTCCCTCTAGTTGTGATGGAAGATAATTCCAAAATACAAGACGATCCAATTTTAAAATTAGAATTTGCTAAAATATCTGTTCAATTAATGGATTCAGTAAACAATCTTAAGGAGAAAAGGTCTACTGGCATACCACAGATCAATATAATTAAATGATATATTTTAGGAACTGTATATTACTCCTTATATTATTATTGCCTTCATTAAGCCGTGCTGAAAACGATCCTTTTGAAGGCATTAATAAAAAAACACATAATTTAAATCAGACCCTTGATCTTCAAATAGCTTCGCCCGTAGCAAGATTTTATAAAAGGATAACTCCAGATCTATTAGAAAGAGGTATTACAAATTTTACTCGCAACATAGAAGATTTAAGTATTGCAGTAAATAATATATTGCAAGGCAAAGTGAACGAAGGAGTGTCGGATTTATTTAGATTTACTATTAACTCCACTTTGGGTGTAGCAGGTTTTATTGATGTTTCTACAGGTTTGGGTTTTGAAAAGCACGACGAAGATTTTGGACAGACTTTGGCTGTCTGGGGTGTTAATGAAGGTCCCTACATTGTATTGCCCGGTTTAGGTCCTAGCACCTTGAGAGACACTCTTGCTATGATACCTGACTCTTTTTTAACTCCTTTATGGTTGATTGATCATGATCGTACCAGCTACTCTTTGACGGCAATTGACTTGGTAGATACTCGGGCACGATATCTGGGATTAGAAAGTGTTGTTATTGGAGATGAATATTTATTTTATAAGGATGCCTATCTACAAAGTAGGAAATTTGAAGTTAAAGACGGAGAGATTGAAGACGACTTTGATGAATTTGATGATTTTAATTAATTATCTCTAATTTCTAACTTAATATTTATATAGTCACTGTGACTTATATGAATAAGGTCTGATATCTTTCTTATAAGGTGCTCTTCATATTTATCTAGATTACCGTCCGAATAAGCAACTTTCCAAAGATTTCTGAGTAAGTCTAACTTGTCATTATATTCAAACTCATCATTGACAATTCTCGTATAAGCATACAATGAAGTACTTTCATTTACTGCTTGTTGAGCGTCATCGATGATTTCTTGAACCGCAGATTCTTCAATGTCATAAGTTTGAATAAGAGATTCTTTTAAACTTTGCTTTTCTCTTTCTTCAAAATCTTTATCAGCAAAGGCTATTTCAACTAAGAGCGCTGCACAGGCACTATTTAATGTAGAAAGATCTGGTTCATCGTTCAGTTCTTCTGTCTTCGAAAAATTACTTATAAGATCTTTAATTTTATTTATCATATTGTTGCTCGAGAGAGGAAGTACTTATAATTATCAACAGGATTGGTCTCCTTATTTAAAGAGACCAGATATTTTCTTACGGCTTTTGCACCATGAAAGCCCCTAAAAAGTCCCATTAAATGTTTTGTGATATGAGAAATTTTTGTACCTTTTTCTATTTCAGATTGTATATATGGAAGAAGAAGTTTTAATACTTCACTTCTAGATATAGGATTACTCGCTTCTAGAAATATTGAGTTATCAACGTTTGTTAGAATAAATGGATTATCATATGCTTCTCTTCCTAGCATTACTCCATCTACATATTTCAAATGATATTTGGATTCTTCAATTGTTTTAATGCCTCCATTCATAACAAACTCCAAATCAGGAAATGTATCTTTGAGTCTGTAGACTCTTTGGTAATCAAGGGGAGGGATCTCTCTATTGTCTTTAGGGCTTAAACCTTTAAGCCAAGCTTTTCTTGCATGAATAATAAATGTTTCACATCCAGAAGAGCTAACTTCTTTAATAAATTTATCAAGTTGTACATCTTCATCCATGTCGTCGACACCTATTCTGCATTTTACAGTTACAGGTATATCCACAGAATTTTTCATTGCACTAACACACTTAGAAACTAAGTCAGGTTCTTTCATTAGAATGGCCCCAAACCGTCCCTTTTGAACTTTACTACTCGGACAACCAACATTGAGATTAATTTCCTTGTAACCAAAATCTTCAGATATTTGAGAAGCCTCTGCCAGAGATATTGGATCGGACCCGCCTAATTGAATTGCTAACGGATGTTCGCTCTGACTATAAGATAGCAATTTATTGGTATCACCTTTAAGAATTGCATTTGAATGTAGCATTTCGGTGTATAACAAACTTCTTTGTGTAAGTAATCTATGAAAGTGTCTGCAATGACGGTCCGTTCTATCCATCATTGGAGCTACACAAAACTTATGCATCATTAGGGATGAAGTGGTAATGAGTAATAATCAAAGAATACGTACATGATTATTGTGCAAATTACCAAAGTCAAAAGCATTACAGGTAAACCTTTTTTAGCCCACTTAAGCGGTGTAATTGCCATATCAGGATTTCCTGTAGTTTTAGCCAGCTTTTCTGAGACAGTGACAATATAAACATTTGCTGTAGAGCCAATATGAGTTCCGTTACCGCCCATACCGACGCCAATTGCAAGACACCAGCATAAAGCTGCAATATTTACACCTACAGCTTCTAAAGAAGCAATAATCGGTATCATAGCTGCTGTAAACGGAATGTTGTCTATGGCTGCAGACATAATAGCCGCAACCCACATTAACGCGATGCAAGTCATCATGAAGTTTTCTTGAATAACTTCTCCGCTTTCAGGATCAATGATAAATGGAACAATATATTGACCTAAATACTCTAAAAATTTACTTCCTTCAACACCACCAACAAGCATAAAGAGCGCAACAAAAAACATAAGTAATGGTATTTCATGTGTCATATTTTTCATGACATCTTCAAATTCGATTTCCTTTGCAAGAATAGTAAGGAGAATTAAACCAGTGCCAGCTACCATCCAAGGCTCCCAATGAATTGTGTTGTGGATTACAAATAGAATTACCATCAAACCTAGGATTGAAAGTGATTTATTCCAAAGACTTTTATCTTTATAGGGAATAGTATCTTCAAATTTTCCTTCAGGTACTACCGCTAATTCCTCTTTAAATAGAAACTTCATAAAGTATAAAGTTGCTAACCAGGCAACAAAAACAATAGGGAACATTTTGTAAGCAAAGGGCATGAAAGCTATGTCAAAAGCGGATCCAATCATTAAATTTGGCGGGTCGCCTACCAGTGTCGCCACTCCACCTGTATCAGAAAGTAGCGCTGCAGCCATTAAATAGGGAATAGCGCTTACTTTCATTTTTTGGCAGATTAAAACAATTAAGGGGCCAAAGATAACAACTGTTGTCACATTATCTAATAAGAGAGATATAACA
>CAYVAL010000122.1:0-3347 GCA_964449395.1 uncultured Gammaproteobacteria bacterium
ATACCAAATTAATTTTCATAGCAAATCCTAATAATCCTACTGGCTCTTTCATAGAATACGATCAGTTAATTAGTTTTTTAGAGAAGGTACCAAAAAATATAATCGTCCTACTTGATCAGGCTTATTTTGATTATTCCTCTTTTGAAACTAAAGATATTGAATTTGATATCCTCAATAGATTCCCTAATTTAATCATGAGTCGAAGTTTCTCAAAAGCATATGGGCTGGCGGGTTTTAGAGTTGGGTTTTGCGTATCATCTAAAGAAATAGCTGACTACTTAAATAGGGTTAGGCAACCATTTAATGCTAATTCCTTAGCTTTATATGCTGCTGAAAAAGCTTTAGAAGATCAAGATTTCATAGATAAATGCCTACAGCTCAATTTGGAGCAAAAGGAAATATTATTTGAAGAATTGCTTTCCCTAGGTTACGACTGTCTTCCCAGCAGAGGGAATTTTATATCTTTTGATTGTAAGCAAGACTCCAGAGAGGCGTTTAATAAACTTTTGGTGGAAGGTGTGATTGTGAGATCACTTGCAGTTTACAAAATGCCTAATTATTTGAGAGTTTCAGTAGGTTTACCTGAAGAGAATCTTGTGTTTTTGAATAAGGTTAAGCAGACCCTCATTTAGATGAACAATACTGAAGGTTTTAAAAATATACTCATAGTAGGCCTGGGTTTGATAGGAGGGTCTATTGCCAAAAGGTTAAAAGATATTTCTTACCCTGGTGATGTATACGGTTTAGATAGAGACTTGAGAGTGCTAAAGAGTGCGTATCAGGATTCTCTAGTGAAGAACGACAACGTAACCTCTCTTGATGGGCTTGAAGATTTATTAATTATATTCTGCACTCCTGTTTTATCTTTCAAAGAGGCATTGGAGTCAGTTTTGTCTTTTCAACCTTCCGAGCAAGCAGTTTTTACTGATACGTTAAGCACTAAAGTTTCAGCTCTCGAACTTTTAATTTCAGAATTCAGCAGTATTACAAATCGCTTTATCTTGTCCCATCCAATTGCAGGCTCAGAGAGAAGTGGACTGCAAAACTCTAAAGAATCATTATTTACCGATAGAATTACCGTAATCTCCCCTCATGAAACAAATGATAACCATCTCATAGCCAAAGTTGCTGACTTTTGGAAACAACTCGGATCTCATACTAAAATTCTTTCATGCAAAGAGCATGATGATATTTTTGCAAAAACTAGCCATCTTCCTCACGTCATATCATATGCTTTAACGCAGAGTCTCTTTAGTAAATTGCATGAAAGAACCTTTGAGTTTTCTGGAGGAAGCCTTGAAGACTATACAAGAATAGCTTCTAGTGATCCTGTTATGTGGAAAGACATATTTATGTCTAATAATGAAAATATTTTAAAATCTATAGACGATTTCGAAGTTAGTTTAAATGAACTAAAAGAGTTAATTAAGCGACAAGATGATAAGGCCATAGAGCAATTTCTCTTCGAAACCAAGACTTTAAGAGATAGCTCACTAGAAAATGAGTAAATGAATTTTTTAATAAAAAGTGGACAGGGTTTGAAGGGAGAAATAACCATGCCTGGAGATAAATCTATTTCTCATAGATCTATCATTCTTTCTTCTTTGGCTGAAGGAACATCAAAGATTTATGGACTATTAGAAGGCGAAGATTGTTTAGCTACCATAGAAGTTTTTCGTAATATGGGGATCAAGATAATCAACGAAGAAGGTGTCTACTCAATTGAAGGCAATGGCCTTAGAGGTCTAGAAGCCCCACAAAAACCATTAGATTTCGGTAATTCAGGAACTTCTATTAGGTTGTGTTCAGGAATATTATCAGCGCAAAACTTCCAATCCACTTTAGTTGGAGACAGCTCTTTATCTTCTAGACCTATGCAAAGGATAGTTGAACCTTTAATAGATATGGGTGCAAAGATAACTTCAAACAAAGGAACACTGCCCTTAAATATTTCTCCTACGGACTCTTTTAAATCAATCGATTATTTACTCCCAGTTGCAAGTGCACAAGTTAAGTCTTGTATTATGCTTGCAGCTCTTTATGCAGAAGGAGTAACTAAGATAGAAGAAGGTGCTGTTACTAGAGATCATACCGAGAATATGTTCAAACAGTTTGGCATACCGGTAAATGTAGAAAATTCAGATGGCAAAAAGAGCATTCATCTCGGTAACATAAATTGCATTAATCCAACTGATGTTAATATTTGCGGCGATTTTTCCTCTGCTGCTTTTTTTATACTTGCAGCGTTGATTTGTCCTGAGTCAGAACTTTTGATCAAGAATGTTGGTATCAATAAGACAAGAATTGGACTTCTTCATGCCCTCAGACATATGGGCGCAAATATTCAACTGATTAATCAAACAGAAAGTATTGAACCTACTGCAGATATTTTAGTAACAAGCTCAAATCTAAAAGGTATTACTTTAAATACTAATTTAGTAGCAAATATGATTGATGAGATGCCCGTCTTTTTTATTGCTGCAGCTCTATCTGATGGCGTAAAAATTGTTAAAGACGCAAAAGAGTTAAGAACAAAAGAGAGTGATCGCCTACAAGCTATGGCTGACGCCTTATCATCATTTGGAGTAAAGTACGATCTTGAAGAAGACGGAATAAAAATTTATGGTCTTGGATCGAAAGGAGTCTTAAATTCAACAAATATAAACTCTCACGGAGATCATAGAATAGCCATGGCCAGCGCTATAGGTTCTCTACGATCTAAAAATGAGGTTAATGTACTAGATTGTATAAATGTGAATACCTCCTTCCCAAATTTTGTCGATACATGTAAAGAAATAGGTATAGAAATAGAACAATCATGAATGAATTAGATATTCCAGTAATTACCATTGACGGGCCTAGCGGTGCAGGAAAAGGCACAATAGCGCAAATGTTAGCTCTAGAGTTAGATTGGAATATTCTAGATAGCGGCGCTTTATATAGAACCTTAGCTTATTTCATGTCAGAAAATGCTATAAATCTGGATAATTTTGAAGAAAATAAAGATCAATTAAAAGAGAGATTTAAGGTTTCTTTTGACCCGGGAACGCCAGGAGAGCCGGTAAGAGTATTGTTTGAAAATAACGATATCACCTCAACTGTAAGAACAGAAGAAATGGCTAAATTAACATCTAATCTAGCTGCAGAACCCATAATAAGAGAGTTTATAAAGCCAGCCCAAAGAGACTTTATGAAGGCGCCTGGTCTAATTGCGGACGGTAGAGACATGGGCACTGTTATATTTTCTGATGCAAAATACAAAATCTTCCTTACAGCTTCGGTAGAAGAAAGAGCCAAAAGAAGACAAACACAGTTGAAAAGACAAGGTTTGGAGGTTAACATGCGCT
>CAYVAL010000123.1:0-3325 GCA_964449395.1 uncultured Gammaproteobacteria bacterium
AAAGAGGCAGATTTCTTAGTAAAGCCTCCTCCTGCTGATGAGCCTCCAGAAGACCCTCCACCAAAAATTGAATCCACTCTCTCTCTAACTTTCTTAATTACTTCATCGATCTCAGGAGGAGTATCATTCCTTCCCCATGGATCTTTATTATCATTTCCATTCCAAGACATTTATATTGCTTCCTGTGTTTGTTTATTATTGATTAAGGTGAAACCTTCAACATCTAATAACTTTATGAGGTCATTTTGATAACTTTCAAGGTGTAATTCTATCAGACCTTCTTCAGATATTCTCTCTTCTAAGACACCTCCTGATGAATATAGTTCTGCCCTGAGCCAACCTAAGTCTGAACTTAAGCTAACCCAGTTAGAATTAATTTCACCTTTCAGATTAAAATTTATGGCTTCAAATAAACCGTCAAACCCTTCATGAGTAATAGAAGAGAGCCAAATTTGATTATGACTATTTTTAGAATGATCCTCTAAATCTAAGATTTCTAATCTATCGCATTTATTATTAACTCGGATACATGGCTTTTCTGATAAACCTAAATCTTTAAGGATCTTATCCACCTCATTGACTTTAAACCGATGATCTTTATCTGATATATCTACAACATGTAATAGAAGGTCTGCTGAGCTAAGATCATCTAAAGTCGCTTTAAAGGATTCAACAAGTTGTGTTGGTAAGTTAGAAATAAATCCAACTGTATCTGAAAATAAAACATTCCTAAGTTGAGGCATATCATTCTTTCTTGTGACTGAATCCAGTGTTGCAAAAGGCTTGTCAGCTGCGTAAAGGTTATTTTGAGTCAGGTAATTAAATAAAGTGGTTTTTCCTGCATTGGTATAGCCAACAAGAGCAACTACTTGCTCTTTTCCCTTTCGTCTTGCGTAGCGATTTACTTCTTTCTGATTATGGGCTCTATCTAATCTCTTTTTCAGATTCTTAATCCTGTGACCAATAAGTCTCCTATCTGTTTCTAATTGCGTCTCTCCTGGACCTCTGAGACCAATGCCGCCCTTTTGTCTCTCTAAATGACTCCAACCTCTAACCAGTCTTGTTGATAAATGGGTGAGTTGAGCTAACTCGACTTGAAGCTTTCCAATATGACTACTGGCACGGGTTGCAAATATATCTAATATCAAGGAAGTTCGATCTAAAACTCTTGTCCCTAAAAATTTCTCTAAATTTCTTTCTTGAGATGGAGTTAAATCATTATTAAATATAACAAGATGTGCCTTATGAAATCTGACCAATTCTTTGATCTCTTCTAATTTGCCTTGTTTAATAAAAAAGTTAGGAGAGGGTCTATCAATTTTTCCAGAAACTTCGGCCATAACCTTTGTACCAGAGGATAGACATAATTCTTTAAATTCCTGGAGTGCTTCTAATTGCAGGTCTTTACTTAAAGAAAACCTATCAATATGAACGATTATCGATAATGGAAGTATTTCTTCTAACTGCATTAGTTTTTTTCAATGATGCTTTTTACTGAAGCTAAAAGTTCAGCATTTTTTTCTAATATTATTAAATCTTTCCAGTTATTGATCCAAGTCATTTGTCTTTTAGCCAGTTGTCTCGTAGCATTAATTCCCTTTTCAATCATATCATCAAGATCAATATCGCCTTCTAAAAAATCACATACTTGTCTATAACCTACACTTTTCATTGATTGGTAGTTTCTTGATATATTTTCATTATCTAGAACCTTTTCAACCTCTTCTATAAGGCCTTTTTCAATCATGTCCTTAAATCTTTTTGCAACAGTCTCACGATGTATTTCTTTGTCTGAAGGCTTAATCGCAATTTGCTGAAGATTAGATGAGCTAATTAATTTATCTATTTCTCTTTTCTGTTCTACTTGCCATTGAGAAAACTGCTTACCGGTTTCTTTAAAGACCTCTATGGCTCTTTTAATTCTTTGAGAATCATTTTCATGAATTTTTAGAGAGGCATCTATATCTATTTCTTTTAAATATTGATGCATCTCTTTCGAACCCTTTTCTTCAAACTCTTTTTGCACTTTGTATCTTATTTCATCTCTTACTGACGGCAAACTTGAGAGCCCATTTACAAGGTGGTGAAAATACATCATTGATCCTCCCACCAAAACTGGAACCTTATGGGCGTCAAAGGCTTTTTTTATGCACGCTAAGCAATCAGTTTGAAATTTAGCAGTCGAATAACTCTCAGAACACTCCAGAATATCAATCATTTCATGCGGAAAGGCTTTGAGGACTTCTTTAGAAGGTTTACCGCTTCCAATATCTAACTTTTTATAAATCTGGACTGAATCTACGCTAATGATTTCTATCGGAATCTGTTCATACAAGTCCATAGCTAAATCCGTTTTACCTACCCCTGTAGGCCCCATAATTGATAGAATTAACTGGCTTTTCACAATACGTATAATAATGGATTAAGAGACAAAAAAACCGGCTAAAAAGCCGGTTTTTTTTTAAGATTAAATTCTTAAGTTAGATCGTAACTTCTTTCTTCATGTTCAACTACATCAAGGCCTTCATACTCTTCTTCTTCTGTGACCCTTAGTGAAGTGAAAGAACCGATTAATTTTAATATGGCCCATGAAGCAACAGCTGTCCATGCCCCTATTACTGCTATACCTTTCATCTGAATCAAAAACTGTTCCATTGGAACCCAAGATTCACCTGCACTAGATCCTAAAAAACCACCTTGAACGCCTAAAAAACTAACCATGATTATACCAATGATGCCTCCAACGCCATGCACTGGAAAAACATCTAATGAGTCATCTATTCCAAAAACCCCTTTAACTGCTTTAGTTGCATAAAAACATATAGAACCTGCCATTAAGCCAATTAGGAGAGCGCCTTCAGGACCAACGCTGCCGGCTGCGGGTGTAATAGTAGCTAGACCAGCCACCATTCCTGTTGCTATTCCAACAATTGTTGGTTTCCCACCTTTAAGCCATTCTATGGCCATCCATGTCAAAGCTCCTGTTGCAGCGCTGATATGAGTTACAAGCATCGCCATGCCGGCCAAACCATCTGCAGCCCAAGAACTACCAGCATTGAAACCAAACCATCCAACCCAAAGCATTGCTGCACCAGTAACTACCATTGTGCGATTATGAGGTGGCATAGCAGTGGAAGGAAATCCTTTCCTGGGACCGAGCATAATAGCAATTACTAAAGCTCCTACTCCGCAGGTAAGGTGAACTACTAATCCTCCAGCAAAATCTTTAACATCACCAAGATAACCGCCGCCCCAAATCATATGGCAAGCAGGAATGTATACTGCAGTAAACCAAAGAAGAGAGAAAAGACACATAGCACCAAAT
>CAYVAL010000124.1:0-3314 GCA_964449395.1 uncultured Gammaproteobacteria bacterium
CAATTTTATTAGAAGTATCCTGAGAATCCCCACCTCCATTATAAAAGAAGTATCCAATATCATGAGCGTTAAAAACCTCGATTAACCTGTTGTATTCCTTTTTACTTTGGTTAACGTCTTTAAGTTTATGTCTACAGGAGCCAAATACACCTCCAGGGGTATGCATTAATTTTTTTATTTCTTTATCACTCTCAATACTTGTGTCTATAAGGTCTTAGTTGAGGATTCCTACTATCCCATCCTTTCCGGCATAAACCTTATTAATTTTTTTAGATTTTCTTGCAGTCTGTATAACTGCACAAGCGGTTGTATTTATAACTGATGTAACTCCTCCAGATTGAGCATAGATGGCATTCTTGGCTTTCATCAGTGGAATAATACTTGAAAACAAATCTATCTTGTAATCATTCTTGATAGTTATAATGAAATTATGTCTAAAGAAAGAGTACATATACTTGGAATTTGCGGCACTTTCATGGGTGGACTTGCTTTGCTGGGTAAGGAAAAGGGTATAGAGATCTCAGGATGTGATAACAATATTTATCCCCCTATGTCTGATCACTTAAAAGATATGGGTATAGAAATAATTGAAGGTTATGAAGCCTCTAAACTCCCTGAAGCAGACTATTTTGTAATTGGAAATTCTATATCAAGAGGTAATCCAGCTTTAGAATATTTACTTTCCAAAAAAGCTAATCTTATATCAGGGCCCGAATGGTTGTATAAATCTATTTTAAGGGATAAAAAGGTTATTGCTGTTTCTGGAACTCATGGTAAGACATCTACAACAGCAATGATTGCTTGGATTTTTGAGGATCAAGGTATTGATGTTGGTTATTTAATAGCAGGTAAACCTAAAGACTTTGAAAAATCTGCAAGAATGGGTAACGATGAAATCTTTGTTATTGAAGCAGACGAATACGATACGGCTTTTTTTGATAAAAGATCAAAGTTTATTCATTACAAACCCGACACTTTAATAATTAATAATTTAGAATTTGACCATGCAGATATATTTCCAGATATAACCTACATATTCAGAGAATTTCATCATTTAATAAGGACTTTAAAGGAAGAAGCGCAAATTATCTTTCCATCTCATGATTTAAATATAGCAAAAGTTCTAAATATGGGCTGTTGGAGCAAATTAATCAGTTATGGAGTAAATGATAATCATGATAATTCAATAAGTGTTCATGATGATTCTAAAAAAACAATTTATAAAATTGATGAAGAGCAAGGACAGATAGATTGGAAAATGTTTGGTGAGCATAATGCTAGAAATGCTATGACCGCTGCTTTAGCCACGAAACAATATGGCATATCTTTAAAAGATTCTTTGTCGTCTTTGGCAAAGTTTCAGGGCGTGTCAAAGCGTCAAGACATCCTTTTAGATACAGATAGGTTAGTATTAATAGAAGACTTTGCTCATCATCCAACGGCGATAAAGACAACTCTGGAAGGCGTACGGAAGAATTTTCCTACTAATCGTTTGCTGGTAGCTATTGAACTAAGGTCAAATACTATGAAATCAGGTTTTCATGATAAGAGACTTGTAGAAGCAACGTCTGATGCAGATATGGTATTTTGGAAGAGTCCAGATTTTGAGCAGGTACAAGGATTGATAAATAAGAATCCATCTATTTCTTTCAAAATTGAAGATGTTGATGTGTTTGTAAAAGACTTCAATTCAATTTCTGGTGAGGGTGATATTCTTCTTGTAATGTCTAATGGAAATTTTGATAACCTCTCAAGTAAAATTTTAGAAATAACCAAAGATGAATGAAGAAATAACTTCACCAATATTCCCATTAAATGTAAATGTCTTACCTGGTGCGTTTTTGCCTTTACAGATTTTCGAGCCTAGATATATTGATATGGTACGAGACTGCCTAGGTAAAGCAGAAGGATTTTGTATTGTTTTGTCAAAAGAAGGCGATGGAAAAAATACCGATTTTCCTTCACATCATGATATTGCTACATATGTAGAGATTGTTGATTTTAACCAATTGGATAATGGTTTATTAGGCATAACCGTTAAAGGTAAACATAAGATTCAAGTTGAAGAAAGATGGAAAAAGCCAGATGAATTATTGCTGGCTAAGGTAATCAAAATTAATGAGGAAGATGATAATTTATCTCATGAACCTGAATACTTTGATTTATGGAATATGGTTGAAGAAATAACCAATCATCCAGAGATAAAAAAATTGAATCTAGAGCTGGATTTAAATAGCTCAAAGAGTGTGTGTTATATCTTGGCTAGTATTTTACCTTTAAGGCCCCAAGAGAAACAGACCATATTAGAATTAGAGAATAATCGAGATAAACTAGATTATCTTAAAGCAGTAATTAAGAGGCTAGGAGGTTAGTTAGCCTTGTCGCCAGTTCCCATGAAAACCATAAGGTATTCTGTGAGGTAGCATAGCTTTAGCCAGAGGGCCGCTAGAAATATTTTCTGCATCGAAAATCATCAGATCTGAACGATTCTCTTTGCCTAGATAGGCTAGGGCTAATAGATATCCCACACCTTCATCTGAATTTTTATTTTTGGGAATAAAGATAGGCTCCCCAACTGCATCAAATTCAGTGAGTGTGAAGCTATCTTTTCGACCTGTCTCAAAGTCATAATTTGCAATTGTATTAAAACTTACACCCTTTGGTGATTTGCCATTATTTGAGGCGTAATATCCATATCTATATTTCGACATAGATTTTCTTTCGTCTAATCTTGGAAACTCACCGATGCTATCATCAAGATATTGTTTTTTGATAGAACCTGAATTTGAGTTGAGATCAATTTCCCATCTATTCAATCTAGCTTCCCCTTTTTTGAGATCAGGTCTAGAGCCATCAAGGTGTGGAAACATTGGTGCTTCCTCAAATTGCATCATATCAGCAATTATCTTTCCTTCTTCTTCAAACGCATTCATAGGATGGAAGACATAACATGGATCGCTTTCTATCCACTTAATATCTTGAACTGAACCATTTCTAGGCATAACACCAATTTGACTGGGTCGATTAACATCCCAAGCTATTGGAGATTTACCCTGTGCAGCAAGATTAAAATCTATAATTAATGGAAAAATTGGAAAAATAACGTGCTTAGTGGTTACAACAAAGTCGTGGACCATGCTTGAATAAGGCGTTTCGAATTCTGAGTAAGTGGTCATTATCCCTTCAGGATTAACAACAAAATAACTCATTTTGTTTACACCAAACCCATAACTGAAACCTATCATTTCCCCTGTAAGAGGATCGATTTTGGGGTGGGCTGTCATGGCGGAGTCTAATTTATTATTATAGTTCCA
>CAYVAL010000125.1:0-3308 GCA_964449395.1 uncultured Gammaproteobacteria bacterium
AGTAAAGACGCTGAGGGTTCGCTTTCAACATCGATTAAATTGTAAGCGATTTCACCCCTACTGACATTGGTCATCTCGGCAATATTTAAATCAAGCTCTCCCAATGCAGTGGCAATTTGACCGATCATGGCTGGTACATTTTTATTTATGATACTTATTCTGTGCTCTGTTGTTCGCTTAAGATGGACATTCGGAAAGTTTACTGAATTTCTAATATTACCTGTTTCTAGGAAATCAGTTATTTGATTAACAGCCATAACAGCACAATTTTCTTCAGCCTGAGCAGTGCTTGCCCCTATATGAGGAAGTAAAATAACATCTTGTTTTTCATTAGCTCTTTTAATTAAGTCTGGGGTCGGGAAGTCTGTTATAAAATTCCTTAAGTTGCCTTTGTCGATAAAATCTAAAACATCGGAAGTATTCACTACTTCATGCCTTGCGAAATTAAGGAGAGAAAGATTACTTGCTTCCTTGAATAGCTCTTTGTTTATTATTCCCTCTGTACTTGGAAGGGCTGGTATATGAATCGAAATATAATCTGCTAAGCGAAATAACTCTTCAATAGAGTTAGCGGGTTGAACTTGACTGGGCAGCTTCCAGGCAGCCTCTACAGAAAGAGCAGGATCAAAACCGATCACATTCATATCAAGAGATACGCCCATCCTTGCAACTTTAGAACCTATTGCCCCAAGCCCTACAACTCCAAGTGTGGAGCCAGCCAATTCATTTCCTTTAAATTGTTTTTTATTACTTTCTAGATAAGGTTCTAGTTCACCCATATCTTGTATATCGATTAACTCATTTACAAAATCTATACTTGCGTAAACATTTCTTGAGGACAGCATTAAACCTGCTAAAACCAATTCTTTGACCGCATTTGCATTTGCACCAGGCGTGTTAAAAACCACAATACCTTGCTCTGTGCATTTTTCTACAGGAATATTATTAACCCCGGCACCAGCCCTTGAAATAGCCTTCAGGTTATTACTTAAATTATCTGAATTAAGCTTGGTGCTCCTAACAAGAACACCATCAGGACTTTCGGTTGATTCATCAAGAGAACAAGAAGTGCCTTCTAATTTTTCTAGACCGATTTTGGCAATGTTACTTAAAGGTTTTACTGTATATTTTTGCATTTTAGTAAGCTGTGTTTTAAGGAGGCGCGAAGCTTATCATTAATTGCTTAAATGAGCGATAATCTATATGATCTTGCTCTTTTTTTAATCAGATGAATAAACATTTTTTGGATCTAAATAATTTTTTGGTAGCTGATCTGGAGAGAATTCTAAATAACTCCATAGAGCTTAAAAACCAAAAATCATCATCAAGAGCCCTTGAAGGTAAATTTCTTGGCCTAATTTTTGAAAAATCTTCAACTAGAACTAGGGTTTCATTTGAGGTGGCCATGACACAACTTGGAGGGAAGGCAAGCTTTCTTTCAGTAAGAGATTTACAGCTTGATCGAGGAGAACCAATAGAAGATACAGCAAAAGTCTTAAGCTCAATGGTTGATGGTCTTGTATTAAGGACTCTTGAACACGACACTCAACTAAAGTTTAAAGAGAATTCATCTGTACCAGTAATTAATGGCTTGAGTAATAAATCTCATCCTTGCCAACTACTAGCAGATTTATTAACTTTTTATGAAGAAAGAGGATCCATAAAGGGAAAGAAAGTCGCGTGGTGTGGAGACTACAATAATGTTTGCTTCAGTTATGCTCAAGCCGCAGAACTATTCGACTTTGAACTGTGGGTAGCTTGTCCAAAGCAGTTTAGTCCCGCTGGAGAAAATCATCTCAAGAATGTTATTTTCACCGACTCTGTTTCAGAAGCAGTTAAAGATAGCGACCTAATTTCAACTGATGTTTGGGTTTCTATGGGTGATGAAAAGGAAGAATCCTCAAGATTAAAGGCCTTTAAAGATTATCAAGTTAATGAAGTGGTTTTAGATCAAGCGAACTCGGAGGTTATATTCTTGCATTGTTTACCTGCAGTGAGAGGTCAAGAAATATCCCCCTCTCTACTTGATGACCCTAGAAGCCGTGTATGGAAACAAGCAGAAAATAGATTACACGCCCAAAAAGGATTGCTCGTAGAGCTGTTGAAATAATCCTTAAGTTAAAACTTTTTTAACCACCTCCTTCCATTCAAGATAACGGTTTGTTTCTTCTTGAGGTAAAAAGGTTTTATTTATAACTTTAGATTTTTTCAGTGCATTAAGGTCCTCAAAAAGATCTGCTTTCAAACCTGCTAGAAATGCGGCACCTAGAGAAGTGGTCTCTATTATTTCAGGGCGCGCCACTTCTACCTCGAGGATATTTGCAAGTTTCTGGCAAAACCAATCGTTTGCAACCATACCTCCGTCTATCATTAGCCTCTCAAAGGAAGCACTATCTTTCTTCATAGCTTCAACTAAATCTTTTGATTGAAAAGCAATTGATTCCAATGTTGCTTTGGTTATATCTTCCTTGTTCGTATCTCTGGTTAATCCAAAAATCGCTCCTCTAGCTTCAGCATCCCAATATGGTGCCCCCAAACCAGTCAATGCTGGTACCACCAATACACCGGAATCCTGAGAAGCTTTTTTTGAAAGCTCTTCACTTTCTTTAGAATCCTCAAAGAAACTTAGACCATCTCTTAACCATTGAATTGCTGATCCAGCTACAAATATGCTTCCCTCTAAAGCATATGTGGTGTTTCCTTTAATTCTATAGCCTATGGTTGTAAGTAATTTATTATCTGAATACAAGGCTTGGTCACCAGAATTAACAATCATAAAACAACCTGTTCCGTAAGTACTCTTTACATCTCCAGGGTCAAAACAACACTGTCCAATTAATGCAGCTTGTTGATCTCCGGCAATTCCTCCTATTGCTATCTCCCCTCCTAGTACATTTGTTATACCAAAGTCAGCAACATTGTCACAAACTTGCGGCAGCATATTACTAGGGATTTCAAATAGACCTAATAACTCTTCATCCCATTTCTGATCAATGATATTGAAAAGCATGGTTCTTGAAGCATTTGTAACATCTGTCATATGATTTTGGCCTTGAGTCAATTTCCAAAGTAAAAAAGTGTCTATGGTTCCAAACAATAAATCTCCTTTCAAAGAAAGCGCTTTTGCACCTTCAACATTATTTAAAAGCCAATGAACCTTAGTAGCTGAAAAATAAGGATCTACAGTAAGACCTGTTTTCTGATGAATAATTTGTTCATGGGATCGAAGCTCATCACAAAATGTAGAGGTTCTTCTGTCTTGCCAGACAATAGCGTTATAAATTGGTTGACCCGTTTTTTTGTTCCAT
>CAYVAL010000126.1:0-3297 GCA_964449395.1 uncultured Gammaproteobacteria bacterium
CCAGAATATGTATCGGTAATAGAATTTGTATCAACTCAATCCCACTCAATGTACTCTGAAAAATAGAGTCCTGATAAAAGCTACTGAGCTTTGAATTAAATAAAGCACCAAACAAACAATATATATTTGTGAAGGTTCATAAAAATTTTTGGTAATCATTAAAAGTGAAAAAATAAATATGGTAGATAAAATTCCTGTTTGAAATAGATAAAGCTTAATTGGAAAAATATCTTCATGCCCTAACCTTCTCAATTGAATCATTCTTCTGGGGAATACTATCAGCCCTATTACCGAATATAGACTCATAATCCAGAAACAAATTAACCAAGCAAGTTCAGAATTTTTATCTCCAAAAATAGCGAAAGGAATTATTGATCCGAACATCGCTCCAAAAGCAGAATAAGTTAAAAGCTGTATTCTAAAATTGTCTGGATCTGAAAACCCAGATGATGTTCTGCTTAAACCAATTAAGATTGCTGAAAAACCTATAATACCTAGAGCTATTTGTCCTATTAACTGAAATGCATCAAAATTTGGTTCCATCACTTTACTCCCACTCAATAGTTGCTGGTGGTTTACTAGAGATATCGTAAGTTACCCTAGATACTTCAGGAATTTCATTGATGATTCTATTAGAAACTTTTTCTAAGAAAGTATGGGGGAGTTTAGCTGACTTCGCAGTCATAAAATCTACAGTTTCAACTGCTCTTAGAGCAATGACATATTCATAACGCCTTGCATCCCCTACTACTCCAACGGATTTAACTGGCAAAAATACTGCAAAAGCTTGGCTTACTTTCTCGTAATAACCACCTTCAACCAACTCACTAATAAAAATATCATCAGCTAATTGTAGGGTTTTAATATAAGGCCTTTTGATTTCACCAAGGATTCGGACACCTAAGCCTGGACCTGGAAATGGGTGTCTAAATAATATCTCTTTTGGCAAACCAAGCTCTAAACCAATCTTTCTGACTTCATCTTTAAATAGGTCCTTTAAGGGCTCTATCACAGGGAGATTAAGATAGCTCGGCAGCCCACCAACATTGTGATGAGATTTTATGACATGCGCTGATCCATTCTTCGTGCCAGCGGATTCAATAACATCAGGATAAATTGTCCCTTGTGCTAACCATTGGATCTTTTTGTTTCTTTTTGCTTCTTTTAGGAAGACATCTATGAAAGTTTTACCGATAGCTTTGCGTTTGAGTTCAGGATCTTTTTTTCCTTTCAAATCCCTTAAGAATTGATTGCCCGCATTAGCCCTTTTTACTTTGATTCCGAATTTACCTTTGAAGGTTTCCATTACTTGGTCACCTTCATTGAGCCTAAGGAGTCCATTGTCTACAAAGATACAGGTTAACTGATTACCTATTGCTTTTGAGAGCAGTGCAGCTACAACAGCAGAATCCACGCCTCCTGATAAACCTAATAATACTTCTTGATCACCTACCTGCTCTCTTATTTCACTTACCGCTCGATCAATTATATTTTTAGAATTCCACAAACCTTTGCAGCCTGATATATCTCTAACAAAATTTTTCAATATCTTCTTACCCTGAGGAGTGTGAGTAACTTCAGGATGAAACTGGAGACCGAATATTTTTTTTGTTGGATGATGAAAGGCTGCTATAGGACTGTTGCTTGTTGTTGCGCAGACCTTAAAGTCTTTGGGTAGTTTAGAAACATGATCTCCGTGACTCATCCAAACACTTGTACTGTTTGTATTTATGCCTTTAAAGAGTCCAGACCCTTTATTCTTTAATAATAAATCTGCATGTCCAAATTCTCTTTTATCCGCTAATTCAACTTTTCCTTTGAGTTGCTTGGCTATAGATTGCATGCCATAGCATATACCAAGCAGTGGGATGCCCAAATCAAATACTTTGTCTGGTATTTTAGGAGAACCTTTTTGTTTTACGGTTTCAGGACCTCCAGAAAGAATAATGCCATTAGCATTAAAATCTTTTATGGCTTTAAGAGAGGCCCGATGATTATATATTTCACAGTAAACACCCAGTTCTCTTACTCTTCTGGCAATAAGTTGTGTGTACTGCGAGCCGAAGTCGATTATTAGAATTTTATCGGCAAGGATATTCTTTGCCATAGAATTTAGCTCATTCTGTAGTTAGGCGCCTCTTTAGTAACGCTCACATCATGCACATGGCTTTCATTTACTCCGGCAGAAGTAATTTGAACAAATTTAGGTTTTGTTCTCATGGTAGATATGTCATGTGAACCTGTGTAGCCCATGCTTTGTCTTAGGCCACCTATCATTTGATGAATAACAGCTTGCAACCAACCTTTATAAGGCACTCTTCCTTCAATTCCTTCTGGAACTAATTTTTCAGTAGCATCAGCGCTGTCTTGGAAATAACGATCAGAGGAACCTTGGTCACCAGACATAGCACCTATAGATCCCATGCCCCTATAAGACTTATAACTCCTACCTTGATACAACTCTAATTCGCCTGGTGCTTCTTCTGTTCCTGCAAGTACACTTCCTAGCATCACTGTATGTCCACCCGCAGCTATGGCTTTAGCAATATCACCTGAGAATCTAATTCCACCATCAGCAATGATCGGAATATCTTTCTTTTGTAAAGCTTCGGTAACTTTAGCTACAGCTGTTATCTGAGGCACACCAACTCCAGTTACTATTCTAGTGGTACAGATAGATCCTGGGCCAATACCTACTTTTACTGCGTCAGCACCTGCTTCTACTAAAGCTAAAGCACCTTCCCCAGTGGCAACATTTCCACCAATTATTTGTATGTCTTTAAAATTGGATTTTACTTCTTTAATTTTATTTAAAACCCCTTCGGAATGTCCATGAGCACTATCTAAAACCAGAACATCAACTCCTGCATTAATTAAGGCCTGACATCTGTCCAAAGTGTCTGCCTTTGTTCCTATAGCCGCACCAGCTAGAAGTCTTCCTTCTTCATCCCTGGCGGCATCTGGAAAGTCCAGAGACTTATTGATATCTTTAAGAGTAACCAGTCCAGTTAATTTAAAGGAGTCATCTATAAGAAGGATTTTTTCAATTCTATTTTCTTGGAGCAAATTCTTGATAAGATCAGGACTCTCACCTTCCTTAGCAGTCACTAATTTTTCTTTCGGAGTCATGATGTCTGCAACTTTTGCAGATAGATTTTCTTGATATCTAAAATCTCTACTGGTAACTATGCCAACTAACGCTCCATCATCCACAACAGGCATACCTGAAATGTTTAGCTCTTTGGTAAGTTGAACAAGTTCCCCGACTTCGTTATCAGATCTTATGGTTATAGGATC
>CAYVAL010000127.1:0-3253 GCA_964449395.1 uncultured Gammaproteobacteria bacterium
CTGCTAGTTGCAGTTCCTAATGGGCTCATTTCCGTCATACCCCAGCCGTGCATTAAAAAAACATCATGTTTTTCTTCAAATTCTTGAATCATAGCTCTTGGAGCTGCCGATCCGCCTACCAAAGCTGTATCGACGCAATCAAGAGTTTGATTAGTCTCATTTAGATGTTGTAAAAGACCCAACCAAACTGTTGGAACACCCATTAGAAGGTTCGGCTTTTCGTTATCAATTAATTCATAAACAGAAGCACCGTCTAGAGCGGGTCCAGGAAAAACTAACTTAGCCCCAAACATAGCTCCCGCATAAGGAATACCCCATGCATTAACATGAAACATTGGGACCACAGGTAGAATACAAGTAGAGCTAGAAACGTTTGCTACATTACCAGAACTAACAATCCAAGCATGCAATATAGTAGATCTGTGTGAGTATAAGACTCCCTTTGGATTGCCGGTTGTACCTGAAGTGTAACAAAGACTTGAAGCGGTATTCTCATCGAACTCGGGCCAAGTAAATTCTTCAGGCTCATCTGCAATTAAATCTTCGTAACACATAGCATTCTGTAGTTTAGTTGCAGGCATATTCTCCTTGTCAGTAAGGATTACGTAGCCTTTAACACCTAACAGTTCATCTTCTAAAGATTCGACAAGCTCAACAAAAGATAAATCAATAAATAGATATTGATTCTCAGCATGATTAATTATGTATGTGAGTTGTTCTGGAAAAAGTCTCGGGTTAACTGTATTTACAACGCATCCAATTCCAGAGACACCGAAATATAATTCAAAATGCCTAAAAGTATTCCAAGCAAGAGTACCTACGGTATCACCCTCTTTTAATCCAAGCTTCTCTAAAGCGTTAGCTAACTTTCTTGATCTTTTTGCGGCATCAGCATAGGTGTATCTATGAATCGGCCCTTCAACGGTCCTAGAAACTATCTCCGCATCGCTATGATACTTTTCAGCATGTTCAATAAGGCCAGATATTAATAACTGACCGCTCATCATATTTCCTAACATTTTCTCTCCTAATTTCTAAGAATTGTTTTTTTGAGTGGATCAGAATATCTTCGGTTTAACCACTGTTCAAGATTAAATTGACTATCCCCTGTCTTTATTTTCTTTAGTAAGATTAAATCTAGATAAAATTTCCATAAAAAAGGTGCCCATTCGAGTTGCAAGTCACCCTTCCATTCAATACAAAGTTTATATTGTGTTTTTAAAAGTTTATCAATGCCACCAAGGCTTAACGAAGGTAAATTCTTGAACGGATCTGAAAAGTAAGGAAGTAATGTAATAAATTCGTGAGGTATATCGAAATTATCTAAAATCTGTCTATCGTTGTCTTCTCTAATAAATCTAGAAAGACAAATCATATCTGTAAAGGGCATGCCTGTTGGATTTATTGCGATAGCTTCTGTAAGGCTAGCCAGAGACTTCCTTCCTTTATATGGTCCTATATAAAATCTTGAAGGACAGTAATCATTAGCGTAATAGTTATCCCAAATTACTATAGGATTTGAAAATAAACTCTTCAATTCTTTGATACCTTTTTGGGGTATAGATTGGCTTACCACCTCATCCCCAGTCCATAATATAGATATTGAGGGGTCTATTTCTCTTGCAAGAGCTTTGAGATATTCATTATTTTTTATATCTCCTTTCGCAAAACTTTTACAGTAAACCGTTGGACAAACCATTAGAGGATTTTTTTTCAAACCTTTAATAGAAGAAACTGAATTAATAATTTTTAAGTGAGATTTAGCAAGCTCTTCATTTTTTTCATGTTCTATGTCATCAAAAAATATAGCAAACTCTTTGAAACCAAGTTTCTGGGCTTGCATCATTTTGGAAATAAGGGCTTTTTTATAGTTGCTTGAAGGTTTGGAAGATTGAAGACCCGGAGATATAGCAAAGATTGGTCTTATTTTATTCTTTTTACATTGAGCCACTAAGTGTCTTAAAGTTTTTTGCTCTTCAGCAGGATAAGGCTTTCCCCATTGAATTCTATGATATATATCTTCTTTTGGACCATATAAATAAAAGTCCATTTTGAGTTTTCCCATATGGTTGATTACTTTCGCCCGCTCATCTGGAGAAAATAAGCGACCGTAATAAGCTTCTATGTAACCTTTTAGCATCTATTTAACTTTCCTGAACAAACTCTATCATCGCCATTTAAATCTTTAAATGTTCTTATCTGAGAAAAATCATAATTTTCGAATATTGAAACAACCTTATCAGATTGATCATAGCCGTGTTCTAGAAATAAGTAACCACTATTATGAAGCGATTTAGAACTCTCTTTTACGATCTGCTCAATGTCCTTAAATCCTCCGCAATCAGATACTAATGCTTCTATTGGTTCAAACTTTAAACCATCGGATAAAACTCTAGGATCAGAAGGGTTAATATAGGGCGGATTAGAGACAATTAAATCAAAGCATTCATCTTTAAAAGCAGCCAACCAATTTGAATTGATCAAAGAAACATTTAATGAATTCATTAACATGTTTTTTTTAGTTACTTTAATGGCTTCAAGGCTCATATCGGAACACATAATTTCCCAGTTTTTTCTCTCCTTAGCTAAGGACAGGCCAATAGCACCTGAGCCTGTTCCTAAATCTAAAACCCTTATTTGTTTTGAGCCAAATGTCTCTAGGATGCTCTGCACTAAGGTTTCTGTTTCTGGTCTAGGGACCAAAACTTTATTATCAACATAAAGACTAAGATTCCAGAATCCAATTTGATTTGTTAAATAGGCTAAGGGCTCGCCCTTTTCTCTTCTTTTAATTAGTTCTTTTAGTTCATTACATGTTTCCTCTGTAAATGAAGGGTTATCTCTATACAAGACATTCTTATCAATGTTTAAGAGGTACAAAACTAAAAGCTCTATATCAAGTTGCGAACTTAAAGTACTGGATTGCGTGAGTAATTTTATTTGATTTAAAGCAGAATAATCATCCATCAGTTTGAAGATTCTAGATTAGCTAAAGCTCTGGCTTGATTTTCTTCAAGTAAGGCCGTAATCATAACTTCCATGTCACCATCTAAAAAGGCTGGTAGGTTGTGAACAGAAAACTCAATGCGATGATCTGTAATTCTATTTTGAGGAAAATTATAAGTTCTTATTTTTTCTGACCTATCTCCTGACCCTACCATAACTCTTCGATTTTCAGCTTGTTCAGATTCAGCCTTCTCTTTTTCTGCATTTTGTAATTTCGATTGAAGCAACGAAAGAGCTTTTTCTTTAT
>CAYVAL010000128.1:0-3239 GCA_964449395.1 uncultured Gammaproteobacteria bacterium
TCCTTTCCTTTTCTTTTCTGACCTATACAGAAGAAAATATAGTTGTTGTCATTTCTATGGATGGAGTTAGACATGATTATCCCAACCTTTTATCCGGAGGAGGGTTTAACTTTATTTCAGAAAAAGGTTCAGTTGCAAGTTCTTTAGTTCCGGTATATCAATCATCAACATTTCCTACTCATGTGACTATGGCTACAGGCGTTACTCCAGATAAACATGGCATATTACATAATGGCTTCTTCGATAGAAATAGGGGGTTTTATAGCTACAGTCCAGATGCAAGCTGGATAGAGTCAGAACCAATATGGTCTCTGTTAGAGCGTCAAGGAATTAAAACCGCAACGTACTTCTGGGTTGGCTCAGAGTCGGATTGGAAAGGAACAAAAATTTCTTACAGCAAAGCTCCTTTCAATGGAAGAATTTCTGAAAAAGATAAAACAAAGCAAATTTTAGATTGGTTAGATTTGGGACCGAAAGAGCGCCCAAGGTTAATCATGACATGGTGGCATGGCTCTGACAGCATAGCCCATCAATCAGGATCAACTAATACCAAAGTTATAAATCAACTAAAAAAACAAGATAAAGAATTGCTTAATTTGATAACAGAAATTGAAAGAAGAGGTTACTGGGAAAACGTAACTTTAATTGTAGTTAGTGATCATGGTATGTCGGATGTTGAAAACTACATTAATATAAAAGAGATTTTAAAAAATAATTCAATAGACTCAACACTGTCCATAGGTCCTGCCATAGGCCATATCTTTTTAGATGATTTAACTGACAAAGAATTAGCTATTTCCGTTTTAAAAAAAGAAAGTAATTTAATTGTCTGGGACGGAAGTCAACTCCCCAGTAATTATAATATGTTTCATCCTGCCCGGACTGGTGACATAGTTGTGGAGACTAATGCTCCGAACATGTTGGTAACGAGAAAAAATTCCAACCCCCCCAAAGGCATGCACGGATACAATCCAATAATAAATAAAGAAATGGATGGTATATTTTTTGCTTACGGTAATAGAGTATCGGTAAATCAAATCGATAAAGTAAGTCAACTCGACATAGCTACTACAATATTAAATCTTTTAGATCTAGAAACTCCTAGTTACATGACTGGTCAGAGTATTGAATTAGATTAATGAAAAAGCTTATTTCAACTCTTCTATTATTAACCTTAAATGTCTGCCTTTACAGTGAAGAGATAAATCATATTAATTTATTAGAGTTTTTAAATAGTAAGCAGTTCTTTTCTTCCAATTTTTCTCAATTAACTATTCAAAATTTTAAAGAGAGAGAAGTGCAAGGAAGAATCAAGGCAAATAGAATGGGCAAATTTAAAATTGAGTACTATGAACCTATTCAAGAAGTAATATCCGCTGATGGAACTTTTTTATACAAGCTTGATCTGGAGCTTGAACAGTTAGATGTAGTTCCACAGGAGGATGTTTTTGCAGGCACTCCAATTAGTTTATTTACGTCTTCCATCAAAGACCTAAACAACCTTTACACTGTCAAACCGTGCGTAGAACTAGCTGATATCCTGATGTGTGAAATTTTACCTAAAAGTGAAGAAAGCTTTCTTGAAAAGCTTTATATAAATTTCAAAGACAGCACCTTACATTCTTTGAAGTATTTTGACTCATTTGATCAGACTGTTGAGTTAAATTTTGATAGAGTTATTTGGCTACCCTTTGATGAATCTGAATTACTCATTTCCGTACCTGAAGGAATAGATGTTGTTTATCACTAGAAATCTTTAGAATAAGCATATGTTAGATTCAAAAAAACTTAGAAAAGAAACTGAAATAGTACTTCAAAATCTAAGCAGACGAGGTTTTCATTTTGATTTAAAAAAATGGGAAAATCTAGAGCTACAGAGAAAAGAGCTGCAAGCTTTTAATGAGAATCAACAATCTAAATTGAATGATATTTCTAAAGAAATAGGCATTGCAAAAAAAGAATTAAAAGACACTTCTAAGTTACAAAAAGAAGCCTCTAAGCTAACTACGGAGATCAAAAATCAAACCAAGCAACTTGATGAATTCCTGGCGCAGATTAACGAATTTGTAATGTCTTTACCTAATTTAATAGATCAAGATGTTCCAGATGGAAAAGATGAAACAGAGAATTTAGAAATTAGAAGGCATGGATTGCCTAAAGAATTCGACTTTATACCTAAAGACCATTTAGAGCTTGGAGAGAATCGAGGTATAGATATGGAGGCTGGTGCAAAAATTACTGGTTCTCGTTTTAAAGTTCTAAGAAATGATATAGCTCATTTACAAAGAGCACTGCTCAATTTAATGATAGACACCCATGTTTCAGAACACGGTTATGAAGAGGTATATGTTCCATATATAGTGAATGAAGATTCTTTATTGGGAACAGGGCAACTTCCTAAATTTGAAGAAGATCTTTTTAAATTAGAAGGTAAAAATAATTTCTACCTTACTTCCACTGCCGAAGTGCCTGTCACTAATTTATTTCGAGATGAAATACTAGATTCAGAGACATTACCTGTAAAGTACGTTTGTCATACACCTTGCTTCAGGAGTGAAGCAGGCAGTTATGGAAAGGATACTAGAGGCATTATGAGATTGCATCAATTTGAGAAAGTTGAACTTGTGCAAGCAGTTGAATCGTCTGACTCCGATGATGCTTTGGAAGAATTAACTGGTCATGCTGAAGCCATTTTAAAAAAATTAGACTTACCTTATAGAGTGGTTTCTTTGTGTTCAGGAGATATTGGATTTAGCTCTGCTAAAACTTACGACTTAGAAGTATGGGTTCCTTCCCAGTCAAGCTACAGAGAAATTTCTTCTTGTTCAAACTTTAGAGATTTCCAAGCCAGAAGAATGAAGGCCCGATGGAGAAGTAAACAAGATAAGCGAACAGAATTAATAAATACTTTAAATGGTTCAGGCCTAGCTTTGAGCAGAACTGTATTAGCCATTTTAGAGAATTTTCAAGAAGCTGATGGCTCAATAACGGTTCCAGATGCACTGAGAAGTTATCTGGGAAAAGATAGAATTTTATCCGCTTAATTCTAAATTTTATTGTTTCTGTAAAACTTAATAAATTTATATTTATTTTTATACCTTTTACTAATAAAAGGTATAAAATATTTCTAACACTATGTCTAATTAATATTGGGGTTAATTATGAAGCCAATCTTAAAAAGTTTACTTCTTTTTTCTTCTGTTATCTGTTTAAGCCTACCTGTATTTTCTGATGTTGAT
>CAYVAL010000129.1:0-549 GCA_964449395.1 uncultured Gammaproteobacteria bacterium
ATATCAAATGCTGTTGCGTATAGCTCTTTTACATCTTCAGGAATTCTGGAGATTCCCTTAACACTGCCATCATAATATTTTAGGTCATTGATCATGACCGAATCCCAAAGGCCCAACTCCTTCAGGTTCTCTACCATGGGAATGTTGGTGACAGTAAACTCTCCAGAGAGATTAGATTTAACGTACAGGTTTTGATAAGTAGGCTCTATAGATTGAGACACGCCTGTTATATTGGCTATAGTCGCTGTTGGCGCTATTGCCATAACATTCGAATTCCTTATGCCTTGTTCTTTTACAGTTGCTCTTAGTCCATCCCAGTCCATTGTCGTGCTTTCATCGACATCAAGATATTCTTCGCCTCGACTTTCTTTGAGTAGCTTGATGGAATCTATAGGCAAAACACCTTGGCTCCATAATGAGCCTTCGTATGACTGATAGGCCCCTCTTTCTTTTGCTAAGTCGCTAGATGCCTTGATCGCGTAGTAACTGACCATTTCCATGGACCTATCCGCAAATTCAACCGCTTCTTGTGATGCGTATGGTGTCTTT
>CAYVAL010000129.1:559-3230 GCA_964449395.1 uncultured Gammaproteobacteria bacterium
TACTGCTTCCTGAGAGGCATATGGTGTACCAATCATATAGAGTGCATCATGAAACCCCATTATTCCTAGACCTATTGGTCTGTGTTTCATATTAGAAGTTTCGGCGGCTTTTACAGCATAGAAGTTTATGTCTATGACGTTATCTAGCATCCTTATAGCTGTATTGATAGTTTTTTCTAATTTCGCCTCATCCATTTTTCCGTCTTTTATGTGATGAGTTAAATTAACCGAGCCCAGATTGCAGACTGCTATCTCATCTTGGCTTGTGTTAAGAGTTATTTCTGTACATAGATTAGATGAGTGCACAACTCCAGTGTGCTGTTGTGGTGATCTTAAATTACAAACATCTTTAAAAGTTATCCAAGGATGTCCGGTTTCGAACACCATAGAAAGCATTTTCTTCCAAAGTTCTTTTGCTTCTACTTCTTTAAAAAATTCTATTTCTCCTGTCTGTGTCTGCGCTTCATACTCTTCATATCTTTTTTCAAAAGCCAGTCAATACAGATCATGAAGGTCAGGCGTGTCACTCGGTGTGAATAACGTCCATTTCTTATCTTCAGATACTCGTTTAAGAAATAGATCAGGAACCCAGTTAGCCGTATTCATATCATGGGTTCTTCTTCTGTCGTCTCCAGTATTTTTTCTGAGTTCAACAAATTCTTCTATATCTACATGCCAAGTTTCTAAATAAGAGCAAACAGCTCCTTTCCTTTTTCCGCCTTGGTTTACTGCGACTGCTGTGTCATTGACTACTTTTAGAAACGGAACAACACCCTGAGATTTACCGTTAGTTCCTTTTATTTGAGATCCCAGCCCTCTAACAGGTGTCCAATCATTTCCCAGTCCGCCTGCCCATTTAGAGAGCATGGCATTATCTTGTATTGCGCCATAGATGCCATGTAGATCATCAGGAACTGTTGTTAGATAGCATGATGACAATTGAGAGTGTTTTGTCCCTGAATTAAAGAGAGTGGGGGTGGAGCTCATATAGTCAAAGCTCGATAAGAGATTATAAAATTCTATAGCTCTTTCTTCTCTTTTGTCCTCTCTTAGGGCTAGGCCCATAGATACTCTCATAAAAAACACTTGAGGCAGTTCATACCTCACTTCCGTATCATGAATAAAGTAACGATCGTATAGGGTTTGAAGTCCTAAGTAAGTGAAGTCTGCATCTCTGGTTGCATGTATGGCTTTCCCTAGTTTTTCTATGTCCATTTCCAGCAATTCAGGATTTAGTATTTCGTTTTCTACTCCTTTAGCCAAAAAATTCCTTAAGGCTTGGGGATAAAGGTCTTCCATTTCATGAAGAGTTGCCTGCTTTTGCATGCCCAGATAGCTAAGCGCTTCTGTTCTGATATTATCTAGCAATATTCTTGCTGTGACGTAAGTGTAGTTTGGTTCTTGCTCTACTAGAGTCCTCGATGTCATTACTAATGAGGTTCTCGCGTCTTCTTCAGTCACTCCGTCATATAAGTTTTTATTTGCTTCGTCGATTATATGTTTAGCGTTTGTTCCTTCTAGGCCTTCACAGGCTTCTGCCACCATGACTTCTAGGTGCCTTATGTCTAGTGCGTCTTCCTCTCCATTGTCTAGAGTTATATTTATCCCTTCTTTTTCTTCTTTCTGAGGCGTTTCTTTTTGTCTGAGTTGTTTCCTCTCTTCTCTATACAATACATATGTCCTTGCTACTTTTTGTTCGCCTGACCTCATGAGCTCTAGCTCTACTTGGTCTTGTATTTCTTCTATATGTAAGGTTCCTCCTGACGGCATTCTTCTGCTGAAGGTATTTGTCACAGCATTTGCTAACTCATTTACCTCATTATGTATTCTTGTTGAGGCGGCTGCCGCTCCTCCTTCTACCGCCAGAAAGGCTTTTGTTATAGCTATTGCTATTTTTTCTGCATCATACGAGACAACAGAACCATTTCTTTTTATGACTCTCATCTGCCCTGGTGCGATGGCGGCTTTAGTTTGTTCTTGGGCTGTTTGGCTTGTTTTGTCTGTTTTTTCTGTTGAATGTACTGATGATTCCATCTTTTTCCTTCCCTTTGTGTTATTTTGCTTTTTTTCTATATATCCCTATATGTTGTGTCTCTTTTTAGTAACAGACACAAGATACTGTGTTTTTAATTAAAACACAATACTATAAACATACAATTTTTCTGTTAATTTCTTGTGGATAAGTATTTAGTAAGTTAGTTTTTTGTATACTGCGTTTCTGGAGACTATATGAAAGAAAAAATTATCTCAATCGATCAAGGCACATCTAGCACTAGATCTGTTTTATACGACCACAATGGTCAATTTCTTGCTTCTGCCCAGGAAGAATTTGATCAATACTTCCCTGAAGAGGGATGGGTTGAGCATAACCCCGATCAGATTTGGCAGACGGTTCTTTCGACTTTGCAGTCTCTTATTCTAGAGAATAGCTTATCTAGCTCAGACATAGCATCAATAGGCATAACGAATCAAAGAGAAACCACAGTTGTTTGGAATAAAAAAACGGGCCAACCTATACATAACGCCATCGTTTGGCAAGACAGGAGAACGTCTAGTTTCTGCGAAGAGCTTGCGTCTTATGAAAAGGTTATTCATCAGAAAACAGGTCTCACAATAGATCCTTATTTCTCAGCTACCAAGGTTCATTGGCTTTTAAATAATGTTGAAGGTG
>CAYVAL010000130.1:0-3202 GCA_964449395.1 uncultured Gammaproteobacteria bacterium
TCAACCTGAAGTACAACCTCAAGCACAAACAACAGCACCATCGGCATGTTCGATACTGGATCCAGACTGTGATGCTTGTCAGTAAAATTAAGGAGTAATAATGTTAAATTGGGATGATTACAACGAATCTGAGAAGGCTCAGAAAGCTCAACCTATAATCAAAGAGGAAGCGCCAGTTCAAGCACAAGAAAGGCAAGAAGAGTCTATTCCGGAACATGTCCCTGCCGCTGCAGGTGATAGAGCAAAACAAGCAAAAGAAGCAATTGAAGTTCTAGATACAAAAGAAGGAGAAGAAGAACTAGATGGAATGTCTGGAAGAGTCCAGGTTGATGACAAGGCTATGATTAACTGCAGAGCTGACCTCAACCAACTGGTTCCATTTAAATACGACTGGGCATGGCAAAAATATCTTGATGGAAGTGCTAACCATTGGATGCCACAAGAAGTGAACATGACAGCAGACATTGCACTCTGGAAATCCAATGAGGGATTGACTGAAGATGAGAGAACTATCGTAATGAGAAATCTTGGTTTTTTCTCAACAGCAGATTCTTTGGTAGCCAATAACTTAGTGCTTGCCATATATAGGCTGATCACAAACCCAGAATGCAGGCAATACATATTAAGACAGAGCTTTGAAGAAGCCATTCATACTCATGCTTACCAATATTGCATCGAATCTCTAGGAATGGATGAAGGAGAAATATTTAATATGTATAGAGAGATACCGAGTGTTGCAAAAAAAGCTTCTTGGGGTCTTAAATATACCAAAGAAATATCAGATCCTGGTTTTGTTACCGGCACAGATGAAACAGACAAATTATTATTGAAAAATCTAATAGCCTTTTACTGTGTTTTAGAAGGTATCTTCTTCTATTGCGGCTTCACACAAATTCTATCTATGGGTCGAAGAAATAAAATGACTGGAACTGCCGAGCAATTTCAATATATTTTGAGAGATGAGTCTATGCACCTTAACTTTGGCATTGATATGATCAATCAAATAAAAATAGAAAATCCTCACCTGTGGGATGAACAAATGCGACAGGAAGCTGCGCAAATGATACTAGAGGGAACTGAACTAGAGATCCAATATGCTAGAGACACAATGCCCAGAGGTATACTTGGCATGAATGCCGGGATGATGGAAGAGTACCTTCAATTCATAGCCAATAGAAGACTAGTTCAAATAGGCTTGGAAGAGGAATTCGAGGGCGCAACTAATCCCTTTCCTTGGATGTCTGAAATCATGGACTTGAGAAAAGAGAAAAATTTCTTTGAGACTAGAGTGATTGAATACCAAACGGGTGGCGCTCTAAGCTGGGACTAAAACCAAAAATCATAGCTCATCGCGGTGCATCAGAAGATGCACCCGAGAACTCTCTTTCTTCAGTAATAGAGGGATTTCATCAGCTAGCTGATGGGGTCGAAGTAGATATAAGACTCACTTTAGACAATAAGATAGTTTGTCATCATGATAAAAGTGCCCTTCGCACAACCGGAATAGATAGAAAGATAGAAGACATGTCTTTGGAAGAAATCCAATCACTAGACTGCGGTAGCTGGTTTGGTGAGAACTGGAGTGATGAAAGAATACCGGAATTAAAGGATGTTCTAAAGTCAGTACCAAAAGATAAAGAAATATATATAGAAGTTAAAACTAAAGAGGAGATTGTTCCTTTCTTACTTCGGGATATCGATGAGCAAGAATTAAGTATAGATCAAATTACAGTCATAACATTTTTTCCAGAAGTGATAAGAGAAATCAAGAGACGCGATGCCAATATTAAATGTAACTTATTAATTGCTTTTGACTATAAAGATATAGCTGTCGATGAGATTATAGATCTAGCGGTTAAAATTGATGCAAATGGATTGGGTGCCCAAAACCACAAAAGATTAAATGGACAATTTATTCAATCTTTAAAAAATACTGGTAAATCTGTACATGTGTGGACTGTAAACTCTAGGAAAGAAGCTGAGGAATATCTTAAGAATGGTATCGATTCAATAACGACTAATAAACCCCTTTATTTAAGAAATCATCTAGAACAGGTAGAATTGTTTTAATTGGAGAAGATATGAAAAACCACAACTTAAATTTTTTAGAGCTGGTCGAAGCATCTTTAAAAAATGTAGGGGAATGTGATATCCATCAAGTAAAAGCCAGTATAGATAATGGAGAAGATTTCTTGCTAATAGATGTAAGAGAAGACAGGGAATGGGTACAAGGTCACATATTAGGAGCTGAGCATCTTGGGAAAGGCATCATAGAAAGGGACATTGGTAATTTAGTTGCGGACAAAGAGAAATCAATTGTTTTGTATTGCCAAGGTGGATTTAGATCGGCATTAGCGGGCGAAAGCATAAAAAAAATGGGTTATAAGAATGTCCTCTCTATGAGCGGGGGTTTTGGAGATTGGGTAAACAATAACTTCCCTGTTGGTAAGCCTTAATAAAAGCTAAAATACCGATAGAGAAATTATGGATTCATCTAAACAAGTAGGTATAACTGAAGTCGTCGTAAGAGATGGAATACAGTCTCTTTTAGCAACGAGAGTTCCTTTAAGAGATTTGGTCTCAATTCTACCTGTCTTGGATAAGGTTGGTTATTGGTCTTTAGAAACCTGGGGAGGGGCTACTTACGATGCATGCATCCGTTACTTGAATGAAGATCCATGGGAAAGGCTAAGAACTTTTAATTCACTTCTACAAAACACACCTCAACAAATGCTGATTAGAGGACAAAACCTTGTAGGGTATAAGCATTATTCAAATGAAGTAGTCTCAAGATTTCTAGAAAAGTCCGCTGAAAATGGTATTGAAATTTTTAGAACTTTCGATGCCCTAAATGATTTTGATAATATTAAGTACTCAATCGAAGAAATTAAAAGAATTGGAAAACATGCACAAGGAACAATAGCTTATACCACCAGCCCTGTTCATAACTTAGATACTTGGCTCGATCTAGCTAAGAAAATAGAAGATTCAGGAGCGGATTCTCTAGCCATAAAGGATATGGCGGGCCTGCTAAGACCTTTTGATGCTTTCGATCTGGTTAAAAATCTAAAAGAAAGTTTATCGATACCAATTCATATGCAAACTCACGCAACAACTGGCATGTCTACTGCAACAAATATGAAAGCCATTGAGGCTGGTATCGATAATATTGATACTTCTATTTCTTCATTGAGCATGACTT
>CAYVAL010000131.1:0-3198 GCA_964449395.1 uncultured Gammaproteobacteria bacterium
GCCCTAGGTAAGCCTCTAGATATTCTGCTAAATAATGCAGGAATAATGAATAGAGAAAGAAATGAAACTATTGATGGTCTGGAAGAGGTATTTTCAGTAAACCATCTTGCTTACTTTACATTTACTTTAATGCTTGCTGAAAAACTTAAACAAACAACAGAGTCTAGAGTTGTGAATGTAGCCTCTGGTGCACATCAATTTGTTAATTATATGAATTTTGACGACCTTCAGTCTGAGCAAAGCTACAAACCTATGCAGGTTTACGGGCAGTCAAAATTGGCAAATATATTATTTACTAAGACCCTTTCTAAAAAACTTTCAAATTTTGATGTCACCGTTAACTGCCTGCATCCCGGATTTGTGAGTACGGGAATTGGATCTAATAATAATAAGACCTTATGGACATTTCTTATGTTCCTAGCAAAACCTTTTGCAAGAAAAACAGATAAGGGAGCTGAAACTTCAATTTATTTATGTTGTTCACCTGAAGTTAAAGACGTATCAGGGGAATACTTTGTAGATTGCAAAATAGAAAAGATTTCAAAAGCAGCCAAAAATTCTGAACAAGCAGAAAAGCTATGGAAAATTAGCTCTGAGCTTACCGGACTAGAATTAAATTGAGGATAAAGGGTCTACATCAATAGACCATCTCACTTGTTTGGATAATTTTGGATCGTAGAGTCTAGCTTGCATGATATCTAAATACTTATGTAAATTAGACCTACTCTTGGAAAAGATACTTAGTTCCCATCTATAGACTCCAGATTTCTTTTCCATAATAGATGGCAGAGGTCCAACTATTCGGACATTAGATCTTATTTTTTTATCTATCTTAGTTCTATTTAGCAAGTTTAAAATAAAATCCCTACTCACTAGACTTTTAGGTGACTCAGCAAAAATCTTCGCTTGAAAAGAAAAAGGTGGAATCTTTGAGGCTTTTCTTTCTTCCAATAATTTTTTAGCAAATCCGTTGTAACTTCCTGTGATAATTTCTTCAATCTGCGGGTGATCAGGACAGTAAGATTGCAGTATTACTCTTCCAGGTTTCTTATCTCTTCCCGCTCTGCCTGAAACTTGCGTCATAAGCTGTGCCACTCTCTCGCTACCTCTAAAATCAGCACTGAACAAGCCTGAATCCGCATCAATAATTCCAACTAATGTGACATCTGGAAAATGATGCCCTTTTGCTAAAAGTTGTGTGCCAAGAAGGATCATGGGCTTGCCCTTCCTGACTTCATTGAAATATGTAGTTAGCGTATCTTTTTTTCTGGTGGAATCGCTATCAATTCTTAAAGTGGTCACATCAGGAAAATGATTTTGCAAAAACTCTTCTATTCGTTCAGTACCAAATCCATAAGTGAGGAAATCATTTGAATCACATGATGGGCACTTATTTGGATATGATTTTTGTGCTTCACAATGATGGCAATGTAGCTTTAATGGGTTCTTATGCACGGTCATTAATGCATCACATCTCTCGCAATTTGAGACCCAGCCACATACCTTACAAATCATTGAAGGAGCGTATCCTCTTCTATTGAGAAAAATTAAAACTTGATTGTCTTTTGAAAGTTCTGATTGAGTTGCCTCTAAAAGTTCTTTACTTAACCCTTCATGTAACTCTTTACCTCTCAAATCTACCGCTTGAAAAGTAGGCAGACTCGCTCCAGTAGCCCTTACGCTCAATTTCAGTACTGTATATTTATCTTCTTGGGCATTTTTTAGAGTCTCTAAAGACGGAGTAGCCGATGCTAAAACAACGGGCACTTTTTCGAGCTTAGCTCTATAAAGGGCCATATCTCGAGCAGAATAACGAAACTTATCCATTTGTTTAAAAGACAGATCATGTTCCTCATCTACTACAATGATTCCTAGATCTTTCATGGGCAGAAAAACACTGGAACGAGTACCTATAATGATATCAACCAAGCCTCTAGATGCGCCTAACCAAGCATCTACCTTTTCACGATCATTTTTAGCCGAGTGAAAAGACATAACTCGATCGCCAAAGTATTCTTTAAAGCGCTCCTCTGCTTGAGGAGCGAGACCTATTTCCGGGATAAGTATTAAGGCTTGTTTGCCCCGGTTGACTACTTCTTGAATAGCCTGCAAATATACTTCCGTTTTACCGCTCCCGGTTATACCATCAAGCAAGAAAGTTAAATTCTTATTTTGAGCTTTTTTTATCGCTTTAACTGCTGCAGTTTGTTCAGGGTTAAGTTTCTTTGAAGCCAATAGTTTTTTATTCTCAAATTTCTTATAAGGAGACAACTCCCTAGCAAATCTATTTATGTAACCCTTTTCTATAAGCCCGTTTATTGCCGCCGTGCTGATGCCAAAAGCTTGTGCTGATTTGAGGGTTATCTCTTTCTTCTCTTTTAGTAATGCAACTAATTTTTTCTGACTTGGTGCACGCGAAAGTTCTTCTTCTGGTAAGAAAGATCCCTTAGAAGTCAGTTCAATATATTTACTCTCTTTGAATTTTGCTTCTTTTCCCTTTCGGATAGAAGGAGGAAAGAAATAGGAAATTATTTCTCCTAAAGGATAGTGGTAATAACGTGAAGACCATTCAGCCAGATTCATTGAATAAGCATTCAATAAAGGTGTCTCATCAAGCACCTCTTTGATATGTCTGTATTTCCTTTTATCTAAAGAATCTTTCTTATTGAAGCCCCAAATCACTCCTACTAATGTCCTCTTGCCAAATGGGATTATGACTCTGGACCCTACTTTTAAAGGGGAAGTATTATTTTTAGGGGCTAAATAGGAGAATTTTCCCATTAAAGGGACGGGTACTAAAACTTCTATTAACTCTGAATTCATAAACTAGCTTTCAGACATTCTAAATTAAATTATGCATTTGCCATGTATTGTCTGTCTGGTATAGTGCTCCACCATATTTTTAAATACAAGATTATTAAATGAGAAAAGACATTCACCCAGAATACCGAGAAGTACTGTTCCATGATAAAAGCGTGGATGTGTATTTTCTTGTTCCTTCAACACTAAAAACAGACGAAACAAAAGAATGGGAAGATGGGAAAACTTATCCTTATTGTGTTCTTGATATTTCATCTGCTTCGCACCCTTTTTATACTGGCAAGCAAAAGCTTGTAGATACAGGTGGAAGAGTTGATAAGTTTAGAAAGCGTTTTGGAAATAAATCTAAAGCTGCTCCAGTTGCTGAAGAGGTTGCAG
>CAYVAL010000132.1:0-3159 GCA_964449395.1 uncultured Gammaproteobacteria bacterium
TTGCTAAAAGAATAGAAAATAATCATAGGGTTAAGATAATTGACTCAGATCACGAGAGAGCTAAAAGATTGTCAGAAAAATTAGAGCAATCGATTGTATTGGAAGGTAATGTTTGCGATAAACACTTGCTTCATGAGGAAAATATAGAAGGAACAGATGTCTTTGCAGCAGTAACCAATGATGACGAGGCAAATGTAATGTCATGCTTGCTCGCTAAGGACATGGGGGCTCATAAGGTTGTTGCATTAATAAATAATCCTGCTTACGTTGATCTTGTTCAAGACAAAGGAATAGACATAGCAATAGCACCATCGCAAATTACTATTGGAACTTTCTTAGCAGAAATTGAGGGGAAAGATGTAGTAAGGGTTCACTCGCTTAGAAGGGGGGCAGCTGAGGCTATAGAAGCAATAGCAAAAAAATCACCTTCTGGAAAAGAAAGCAGTATTGGTAAAGAATTGGGAGAAATATCTTTACCTGAGGGAGCAACAATAGGTGCACTTATAAGAGATGATAAAGGTAAAATTGCGCATGATCACGTACATTTAAGGGAGAACGATCATGTTATAGTTTTTTTAACAGATAAAAAAGCTATAAAACAGGTAAAAGAAACCTTTTCACCTGCTTAAAATGAAATTCCCATTCACCACCCGGATTCTAGGAACTCTTCTTATGATCTTTAGTGTTGCCCAGGTTATTCCTGGGTTTCTTGCATATTTCTTTGAAGAAAGAGAGTTTGTTTACAACTTCATCTTGTCAGGCTTTATAACTTTTTTGATAGGCTGCTTCCTGTTTTTTATAGCCTCTGACAAGAATGGAGAACTACGAACTAAAGATGGTTTTATAATCACTATATTTTTCTGGACTGTATTAGGGTTTTTTGGATCTTTACCATTCTATTTAGCGAACTTAGAAGGAGTTACCTACATAGATTCTCTCTTTGAATCAATATCAGGGCTTACTACTACAGGGGCTACTGTTTTTGTAGGCTTAGATGATATGCCGAGATCTCTTTTGTTTTACAGGCAATTGCTTCAATGGCTGGGTGGAATGGGAATTATTGTATTGGCTGTTGCAGTACTTCCACTATTAGGCGTTGGGGGCATGCAACTTTATAAAGCAGAAACACCGGGGCCTTTGAAAGATTCTAAACTAACACCAAGAATAACCGAAACGGCCAAAGCGCTTTGGTTTGTCTATGTCTCCATGACCATATCTTGTGCAATTTTATATAAATATTTTGGAATGAACTGGTTTGATGCTGTTGGGCATGCTTTTTCTACTATCTCGATTGGTGGATTCTCAACTCATGATGCAAATTTCGCTTTCTTTGATAGTAGTTCTTTAAGATGGACGGCTATTATATTCATGGTAATTTCTGGTATTAACTTTGCTCTTCACTATTTGGCCTGGACTAAAAAGAGATTACTTCATTATTTTTATGATTCAGAGGTAAAGCTATACCTGTCTTTGCTTGTTAGCACTGCCCTAATTACGTATCTTACTTTGCTTTTCAGTGATAATGTTTACGATGAAATGGTAGTGGATAGTGCCTTTCAGGCAGTTTCTATAGGTACAACAACTGGCTTTTTAACGTCTAACTACTCTAATTGGCCTTTATTTGTTCCTATAATGCTTCTGATTGCAGCTTTTATAGGGGCTTGCGCGGGTTCCACAGGAGGAGGTATAAAGGTTATAAGAGCCTTAATACTAATAAGGCAAGGATCCAGTGAAATAACCAAGCTTATTCACCCCAATGCAGTTGTAACAATTAAATTTGGAAAGAAGTCTTTAGATCCTCGAGTATCGGAATCAGTTTGGGGCTTTTTTGCGGTTTATGTAGCTACTTTCTTGATTATATTGATGTTCCTTCTTTCTCAGAATAATGACTTCCTCACGGCCTTTTCTGCGGTCGGAGCAACTTTAAATAACCTTGGACCTGGTTTAGGAGCTGTTTCAGAGAACTATAAAGATATTACTGACGGCTCTAAGATAGCCTTATGCCTGTCTATGCTGCTGGGAAGGCTTGAAATATTTACTCTACTTTTGCTTTTCACGCCTGCTTTCTGGAGAAATTAAGCAACATATGTCGCTTTATAGTGTATTTTATAAGTTTTTAATTGAGTTTTTAGACCTCTTTCCTTATAAGGTACTTTTCTACGTTGGTAGAGTTCTGTCCTTTTTATTTTATATTCTTCCTAACAAGCATAAAACAATATCACTAATCAACCTTAATCTGGCTTTCCCTGGGGAAACTAAAAAATTTTTAAAAGAGATTCTGAGAGAAAGTCTTTTTCATAGCATAATGAATGTCTTAGAGATTGGTCTGGTTTGGGGGAGAAAGGGTTATCAAAAAAAAGAGGGGTTTATAGAGATAAAAAACTTTGCAGACATAGAAAGGTCTATAGATGCAAAGAAAGGGTTGATTCTCTTTACCCCACACCTTGGAAATATAGAGATATTGATAAATTATCTGGGACCTATAACCTCTTGTACTATTCCTTATACGAAACCAAAGAACAAACACCTGGATAGCGTAATCACTAAATCAAGAAACGGTGCTGGGGTAGAAATGGTGGACACTGATCCCAAAGGTATAAAAAAAATACTTCTTACTCTAAAAAAAGGTGATACGGTTGCAATGGCCTCCGATCAAGTTCCAAAAATAGATAGCGGCATAATTTCAAAATTTTTTAATACTGATATTTATTCCTTAACTCTTGTCCCCAAATTACAACAAAAAACAAAATGTGCGGCCCACTTAATGTACTGTGAAAGAAAGAATAAAGGAGAGGGTTTTATTATTCATTTTAGTAAAGAAATTAATCTTTCTTCTGAGCTGCAAGAGGGTGTAGATAAAATGAATAACGAGTTTGAAAAATGTATAATGAAGATTCCAGAACAATATTCATGGGAATATAAGAAATTTAAGCGCAATAATAAAGAATCCATATACTAAATATCTTTTTAAGATAGTAAGTACTTACTAATAATATGAATAATCACACAATGGAAGACTTGGTATCCCTTTGCAAAAGAAGGGGTTTTATATTTCAATCTAATGATATTTACGGTGGTCTTCAGGGTCTTTATGACTATGGCCCACTTGGGGTTGAGCTAAAAAATAATCTTAAGAAGTCCTGGTGGAAATCCATGATC
>CAYVAL010000133.1:0-3131 GCA_964449395.1 uncultured Gammaproteobacteria bacterium
AACTAAATCCATCTCTTAGCGATTTTTTTAATAGCTTCCGCCAATTTGAGCGGTTGATCCAAAAGGACATGATGAGCCGCCTTTTCTATCGGTACCATTGGAGTTCCTTCGGGCACATTCTCTCTTATGAAGCTTAGAATTTCTTCAGACATCATATTACTCTCAGTGCCATAAATTATTCCTAGATTGCACTTAAGTTCAAAGGCTTGATTTTTAGTCATATGGGAGAAACCTAATTTATCAAAAATAGTATCGTCAAATTTCCATTGATACCCATTATTCGCTTCTTTAACCGACCATTCAGCAATATACTTTACTAAGTAATCATTTTCACATTCCTGTTCAGGAGTGAGTCTGAATCTTTCTAGGATGCTCTCTCGGTCTGGATAAGTTTTGATTCTTCGAATCGGTCCGCTCCTGACGTGCGTTGAATAATCGTAAGTAGGTGGACGTATTGGTGAATCTACCATAATCACACCACCGAGCTCCTTCTCTGAAATAAGACCTGCATAAGCGCTCATGAATCCCCCCATACTATGACCACAAATAATTGGATTGCCTGCTTCAAAAAATTTGCTGTCATTAGCGACTGCAAGAATTTCTTTTCCATAAAGATCAGGAGAATAATCTTCTCTGTGACCACTGTCACCCATTCCAGATAAGTCTATTGCGCTGATTTGGAAATCTTCAAGGAGAAGAGGTGCGATAAAGTCCCACCAGTGAGAGTGACTTCCACTACCATGAACCAGAACTATACCAGGCTTGTTAGCATCGCCCCATTTCTGGTAGGCAATTATGTTACCTTCTACCTCAATAGTTCGTTGCTCTTTAGCAATCGATAAAGCTTCAGTAAACCATTCTGGGTGCGAATCTATCATTTAGACATTCCTTTGAAATAAATTTATAGTTAATTAAGTTTTTGAAGACGCTAGTCTATTATAATCTGTAAAAAATAAGGACGATTTATGAAAAATCCATTACAAGGTGCTAATACCCAAATGGCAGATCCCAATGAGGCTCCCACTGTCCCTCAAGCGGCAGCAACTGTTTTATTGGTAAGAGATTCCAAGAATGAAGGCATTGAGGTCTTTCTTGTTGAAAGAGCTTCTAAGGCTAATTTTGGGGGTGCCTTTGTATTTCCTGGTGGTAAGGTTGACCCTGAAGACGGCTTGGACAACATGGAAGCAATCACTACAGGCTCATCAGACCAAGAACTCTCGAACATTCTAGGGGAAGATAAAGGTGGACTGGCTTATTGGGTAGCTTGCATTAGAGAGTGTTTTGAGGAGGCAGGAATATTAATAGCCTACCGAGAAGACGGATCTCCATTTGATCCTTCCGATTCAGAAGAAAGACAAAGGTTTGTTGATTACAGGAATAGACTCAACGCAGGAGAGGCAGTTATGGAGCAGATGTGCCAGACAGAGAAATTAACTTTAGCTACTGAAAGATTGGCTTACTTAGCTCATTGGATTACTCCAAAGATAGAAAAGAGGCGATACACAACTCGTTTCTTTATTGCCATATCTCCAAGCGGCCAGGAAGGTCTGCATGATGGATCAGAGAGTGTAAATAGTCTTTGGATTAAACCAGAAGAAGCTCTGGAGCAGCAAAAGGAAGGAAAGTTGTTATTAATAATGCCAACAATAAAGAATTTAGAAAGTATATGTGGATACGCAAATGTTGAGGAACTTTTGAAAGATAAATCTTCAATAGACCCCTCTACAATCCCTACGATTGAACCAAAGTTTTTTATGGAAGACGGAAAGATGGTAGGTCTACTTCCTGGAGATCAAGGTTATGAGGACCATTAATGGAAGCTGAAAAAGTAGTTCAAATTAGCCCTTTAATAAGAAGGATTACTGCTGGCAATGGAAGTGTTTTTACCGGTCCTGGAACAAATACCTATTTGGTTGGTGATGAAGATGTTACTGTCATCGATCCTGGACCTGCTATGGAAGAGCATATTGATACTATTTTAGGTGCATCAAAAAATATCAAACAAATCTTAGTAACTCATACTCATCCAGATCATTCTCCTGGGGTTAGGCTTTTAAAAAAACAACTAGATGTTCCTGCTTATGGGATGCTAACCAAGTCGTCAAAGAATCAAGATACTACCTTCAGCCCGGAAAGAATTTTGCAGGATGGAGAAATATTTGATGAAGGAGATTTTTCTCTAGAAGTAGTTCATACACCTGGCCATGCTTCAAATCATCTATGTTTTATCTTAAAGGAAGAAAAATTTATATTTACAGGCGACCATATTATGAATGGGTCAACCGTTGTAATTGGACCTCCCGATGGCAATATGAAGCAATACATCGAGTCTTTAGAAAAACTTAAAAACTACGATATTGAGAAAATTGCTCCTGGTCATGGAGAGGTTCTTGATAATCCATATGAAGTTGCGGATTGGATAATAAATCATAGACTTGAGAGAGAGAAAAAAGTTTTCTCTGCGCTTAAGGATGTTTCTAGAGGGACTCCAGACTCTCTAGTTGAGAAAGTTTACAATGATGTGGACTCTTCATTATTCCCTATAGCAAAAGCTTCATTATTAGCGCATCTGATTAAGCTTGAGGAAGATCAGGTTATTACTAAAGAGGGTGAAGAGTATATATGGGAAGGTGCTAATTAATTTTCACACCTGTTCCTGCTAAAGCACAATAACCATCTGGATTTTTAGCTAAGTATTGTTGATGATAATGCTCTGCATAATAAAAGTTCTCAATTTTTTTAACTTCGGTCGTAATTTTTTCAAGACCATGTGAATTTAGTTGTGCTTGATACTTTTCCTTAGTCTTAGAAATAATTTCTTTTTCTTCATCCGAGCTGTAATAAATACCTGATCTATATTGAGTTCCCATATCATTACCCTGTCTCATGCCTTGAGTAGGGTCGTGATCCTCCCAGAAAGTCTTAAGTAAGGACTCATAATTTATAATATTTGGATCGTAGACAACTAAGACAACTTCATTATGTCCGGTAAATCCTGTACATACTTCCTTATAAGAAGGATTCTTTGTATATCCGCCTGCATATCCTGCGGCAGTAGAAAACACACCTTCCAATTCCCAAAATCTTCTTTCTACGCCCCAGAAGCAACCCATTCCAAATACTGTCTGTTT
>CAYVAL010000134.1:0-3099 GCA_964449395.1 uncultured Gammaproteobacteria bacterium
CTTGAAATAGAAATATAAAAGGTTGTGACAATCCTCTCGAAGTTCCAAAACTCTTTGGAGTAAAAGTATTTCTAAATAGAATATTACTCATTGGAAGACCTGCACCTCCTCCGAAGCCAAACAATGCTATAACCAGAGCTAATTGAGTAGGAGTTTGGGTTACTGTAATCAATAACAGACCTAATGCTTGTAAAGCTAAAGAAATTGATACAGCCATTCTAGGGTCAAGTTTCTTTTCTACTAACCATCCAAATACTACCTTACTTAACATTGCAGGTATGGCGTACATTCCAAAAATAAATGCTGCTTGATCTGCCCAGCCTCTTTCTGCAGCATAAAAGGTAAGATGAGCAAGGATAGCCATCATTGAAGAAAATTGGAGAGAGAAAACAACCGTTAGAATCCAAAAATTTTTATTTCTAAGTAGATCTTTGATTTCCCATTCAATACCAAAATTATCATCTGGTTGGGTCTCATCATCTTCTAAGCCCCCATCAACTTCCTGACCAATATCTTCTGGTTTATCTATGACAAGCAAGAAGATGAGGGGAGTAATGATTACTAATAGAAACAAACCGAAGACAAGATAGACTTCTCTCCACTCTAGTAACAAGACATCCATCAGAAAGTATTGAGTTAGGTTAGGAAAAATAAAGCCTGCAAATGAAACACCGACAGCAGCGAAACCCAAAGCTCTTCCGGCCTGTTTTTCAAACCATGAAGAGACTAATTTTGATGTTGCTAGATTACCCATCAAAGTAGCACCGAGAGCAATGGGAAGTCCATAGATAAGTATAAAAGTAAGGTAATTAAACGTCAGATAAAGAGACATCAAACTAATTGAATAGATGAAGCCCCCCCATACAATTATTTTCTTTACAGAGTATTGATCTAGAAGTCTTCCTACTATTGGAAAAAATATTGCGGAGCACATCATAAATATAGGAATGCTAAGTGTGGTTACAAATCTTGATAATTTGAGCTCTTCTTCCAGATGTAATTGAATCACCGGATAGGTTTGAAAGGCAAAGCCAACAGCAAAGAAGTCAATGGCTATAGCTATAGCTACCATGCGCCATCCAAAGAAAGTGTTCATTTAAGGTTTTATTGAGGTTTGGTTTATTTTAACTCAAAGAGGAAAGAGTGTGTTCGGTTAACTCCCAAAGTTTTGATGCTTCTTCAGTATCGACTGCCCAATCTGCAACTCCTATATATCTAGCCATAGGGCCATCTTCTTGTCTTACAGCTACATCACAATTCTCGCAATAAACACCGCTCACATCATCTAGCATTGGGCTAGTTGCACACCAAAGACTGGTAGTAGCCCCTTGAGTTGTGGATTTAAAGTTTGCAGCCGCCATTTCAGAAAGTTCGCCATCTTCTCCTAACCAACCCAAAGCTATCATTTCTTCTTTCTCTAAGTGTCTTTGTAAGGGTGTAAAAATTCCGCCAGGATGAACTGAATACGTTTTTATGCCTTCGTCCTTCATTTTATTAGCAATCTCAACAGCTAATAAACTAGCAGCAGTTTTAGATTGCCCATAGGCTTTCCATTTATCATAAGACTCTTCAAAATGAACATCTTCCCATTGGATTCCAGATAACTTATGGCCAGTAGAAGAAAGAGTTACGATTCTTGCCTCAGATGATTGTGCCATTACAGGCAGAAGACCTTTTGTAAGAATAAAATGACCTATGTGATTGACAGCAAATTGCAGATCCCAACCTTCTTTTGTAGGCATTTGAGGGCAAGCCATTACAGCTGCATTATTAATTAAAATATCTAATGACGTGTTTGAATCTTGAAATTCATTCACAAAGCGAGTTACTGAAGCTGGATCAGCTAGATCCATCTCTAAGATATCTACATCATCAACTATCCCAGAAAGCTCGGATTTAGCCACATCAGTTCTTCGAGCTGGAACAATAACTCTTGCTCCTGCATCTTTTAGTCCTCTCGCTGTTTCTAGACCAATACCTGAATATCCTCCGGTGACCATGGCTACTTTTCCGTTTAAATCTATTCCTTCTAGCACTTCGCTAGGTTCACTTTTAGCCCCAAATCCTGAATTTACTGGTTTTTGCTGTTCTGAAATCATATTTCCCCCTTTTTTTGCGTACTATACATTAAGTAAGGTTAATAAAAGGTACTAGGTGAAAAATTAACCAAGTTCTGTATAATTTAAAGATGTTACGTATCGCAGACCAAGCACTTACCTTTGATGATGTTCTTTTAGTACCTGATCATTCAGACATTCTTCCAAAAGACGTTGATTTAAAAACTCGTTTAACCCAAAACCTAGATCTCAATATTCCTTTGCTTTCAGCAGCAATGGATACTGTTACTGAGTCCCGAATGGGAATAGCTCTTAGCGAGCTAGGTGGAATAGGAATAATTCATAAAAACCTATCCATAGAAGCTCAGGCAGCTGAAGTAAGAAAAGTAAAAAAATACGAAAGCGGTATTGTTAGAGATCCTATAACTATAAGATCAGATAACGAAGTTGGTGAGCTTGTGCAACTTACTAAAGAGCTAAACATTTCAGGTATGCCTGTTGTGGATGATGGAGCGTTAGTTGGAATAGTGACCAGTAGAGATTTTAGATATCAAGAAAATCTATCCGCAAAAGTTGCAGATATCATGACACCCAAAGAAAAGTTAGTAACCGCTAGAGAAGGCGAGAGCCCTGATGTTATTAAAAAGTTACTTCAAGATAATAGAATTGAAAAAATCCTACTCATAGATGATTCCTTTAAATTAACAGGATTAGTTACTCTTAAAGATATCAATAAGTCTCTGGACTTTCCTAATGCAGCACGGGATGAAGAAGGAAGGCTTTTAGCTGGTGCTGCTATAGGAACAAAGGCAGATACTTTAGATAGATGTCAGGCCTTAATTGATGCAGGAGTCGATGTGCTGGTAGCAGATAGTGCTCATGGACATTCCGATGGGGTCTTAAATCAAATCAAAGCCGTAAAATCCAATTTCAAGGATATACAGATAATTGGTGGGAATGTTGCAACTGGAGAGGGTGCTTTGGCTTTAGCAGAAGCGGGTGCTGACGCAGTAAAAGTAGGCATAGGTCCTGGATCAATTTG
>CAYVAL010000135.1:0-3097 GCA_964449395.1 uncultured Gammaproteobacteria bacterium
CTAGATTATTTGAGCAGACAACAAAATACTTGTTAGTGTCAATAGCTTTGTTAGGACCAATAATTTGACCCCACCAACCTGATTGACCAGTCTCAGAATCCTCACCTGCTGCATGATGATCACCAGAAAAAGCATGACAAACTAAAATAGCATTAGACTTATTACCATTTAATTCTCCATAAGTCTCCACCATCAAATCAAAAGAATCTAGTTTTAAGCCAGACTCCAATAAAAGGCCTTCATTAAAGTGGAAGAGTTTTTTAACTATATTCATACTATCAATATAATAATATTCTGAAGAAAGTTACTAATCACATTAATAGCAATAAATATAAAAATGGATTCTCCTAAAATTGCTGATGGGACATGAATGTATAAAATTCTGTAAACATCACCTTGTTTATAGTCAATGGGAGAAACGAATAAGCCCCAAAAGATTCCAATAGATAATAGAACTAAAGTCGCAATCCCCAACCAAGGAATTATCTTGGAGGACCAATTATAAAATAATGGGGGAGAACCCATTTCAATAAACCATTGTTTTAATACTTTCCACATACTAGTCATAATTTAAGAGTAAAGCTTCGACTGTTAATAAACATAAAAGTGGGATACCTATGGCAAGCATTGCCCCCATGATCATCAGGAAGCCAAAATAATCTTGATTGTTAATAGAAGAAGTAATTACTGAAGTGCCCATTAGTAAAGTTGGTATAGAAAAGGGTAATACAATGATTGCACTTAGAATAGCTGATTTGCCTAAAGACAAGGCTGCTCCTAAAGCTCCTAATAAACTCATAAAAGATGTTCCTAAGATCAGACTCAGAAGGATGGGTAGAAAACTATCAAATGGTAAGTATAGAACTATAGCCGCAATTATGGACGCAGCCATAATTGGCAAACCTGTAATCAGCCAGTGAATTAAAACCTTAGCAAAGACCAAAACGAAGGATGGTTCTAAAGATATGAAAAAGTCATCTAAAGTACCGTCCCTAAAGTCTTCACTAAAGATTGATTCTACAGCCAATAAAGAAGCTAAAAGTGTAGCGATCCAGATTACACCCGGAGCTAACGAACTCAATAAGCTTTCTTGAGGCCCTAGAGCTAAAGGAAAAAACGTAACTACTATTAAGAAGAAAATAAGAGGCGTTATATAAGTAGCAGACCTTCTAAAGGCAATCAATAAGTCTCTTCTGAGAATGATAGTTAACCAGTCAAATATTGAATTCATATTAAATCTCTATACGACTTGCTTCGACTTGAGAAGGTCTGTGCCCGGTAATCACAAAAGAACATCCTTGAGTGTTGAGTTCTATGATCAAGTTCTCGATTAAATCTGTAGCCTCATCATCTAAAGCTGAAAAGGGTTCATCTATAAAATAGATTTTAAAATCTTTTAATAACCACCTAGCAATAGATATTCTTTTTCTTTGACCAACGGATAGACTGGAAGCAGGATCATTTATATTACTGAGCCCCACCCTCTCTAAGCACTTATATATCGTCTCTTTTTTCAATCCTTTAGCATTATGAGTTAAATTTAAATTCTCAAAAACGGTCAATAAATTCTTTATTCCAAGCTGATGGCCTTGATAAAAACAGTCGTATGTTCTGTATTCATTAAAGTTATTATCACCATCAAGCCATCTTATAGTGCCGTTTTCGGGTCGTATCAGGCCCAGAATTGCTCTTAATAAGGTAGTCTTACCGGATCCATTAGATCCAATAATTTCTATATTTTGACCAGGAAAAACATCAAAATTTAAATTCTCGAAAATAGCTTTTTCTGATCGAACACAAGATAGGTTCTCTACTTTTAAATTTGGAAGCATTGATATCACCTATTTTATCAAAAAACTTCTTATAACTGAATTGAATGGATAATAGCTCGGAAGAAATGAGTTCTGATAAAATGTAATTATATAATAAGGATAAAACGTGGAAAAAATTAATTTTGCTGAAAGATCGTCCATAGAATTTGTAGAAGAAGGCAATGCGCTTGCCCCGAAATTTAATTCTGAAGGAATAATTCCTGTTGTAGTTACAGAAACTGACTCCGAACTTGTTTTAATGATAGGTTATATGAACAAAGAAGCCTTAGATCAAACCATACTTACTAAAGAAGCTCACTACTGGAGCAGGAGTAGAGAAACTTTGTGGAAAAAAGGTGAGTCTAGCGGCATGGTCCACAAAGTTGATGAAATTCTAATTGATGATGATCAAGATTCTGTCTGGTTAAAAGTTACAATAGATGGGCTGGGTGCTAGTTGCCATGTCGGATATAAATCCTGTTTTTATCGGGCAGTTGATTCGATTGAAAACGGACAGGTAAGCCTAAATTTTACTGAGTCAGAAAAAGTTTTTGATCCTGAAGTTATCTATCCTGGAGTAGAAAATCCAACTAAACTTTAAAGAAAAAGGCCAGATTTTACTCTGACCTTTAAAGCAACCTAAATGGGGATTAGGTGCTAGCTTAACGGGATGTTAAGTATCTTTAACTAGCCTTTTTTATCGCTTGATCTATGTCAGCTAGAATATCTTCTATGTTCTCAATACCAATAGAAAGTCTTACATAGCCAGGAGTCACTCCTGCCGAAAGTTGTTCTTCGGAAGAAAGTTGGCTATGAGTAGTTGATGCTGGATGTATTGCTAAAGATCTTGAATCTCCAATATTGGCAACGTGATACAGTAATTCTAGCGAATCAATAAATTTTCTACCTGAATCAAGTCCGCCTGGTAACTCAAAACCAATTAATGCACCATAACCTCCTGAAAGATAAGCATCAGCCCTATCTCTTTCAAGACCTTCAGCAATTCCAGGGTAAGTTACCGAAGATACGAGGCTATTGTCTTTAAGATACTCAGCAACCTTTAATGCGTTACAGCCATGCTCTCTCATTCTGAGAGGTAAAGTTTCTAGACCCTGGATAAACGCCCAGGCGTTAAAAGGACTCATAGCTCCACCTAAGTCTCTCAGTAAAGTAGTTCGTGCTTTCATGATATAAGCTATAGGTCCCATTGGCCTAATAGCCTCTGTCCAAACAACACCGTTATAGCAAGGGTCTGGAGTATTCAGACTTGGTTGTCTTTCGGCTCC
>CAYVAL010000136.1:0-3072 GCA_964449395.1 uncultured Gammaproteobacteria bacterium
CCATTTATAAAAAAAGAGACTACGTCTAGATTAATCTAATTCTATGGATAGAATTGAGTCATTGATAAGCGAGCTTACGCTCGAAGAAAAGGTTTCTATTCTTTCAGGGTCCTCTGCCTGGCATACGACTGCTGTACCTAGGTTAAATATACCAAGAGTTAAAATGACAGATGGACCTATCGGTGCCAGGGGTGATTCTGTCTCAGGTGCTACTTCAGCATGTTTTCCAAGCGCTTCTTGCCTATCTTCTTCTTGGGATAAAGAAAACGTAGAAAATATTGCAAAAGCTATTGGTGTAGAAGCAAAAAGTAAAGACGCTGATGTTCTATTAGGCCCTACTATTAATCTTCACAGACATCCTTTAGGTGGAAGACATTTCGAATGTTATTCTGAGGATCCAATGTTAACCGGAGAGTTAGCAATGAGTTATGTTAAGGGAGTCCAGTCCGAAGGGGTATCGGCTTGCTTAAAACATTTTGTAGGTAATGATACTGAGTATCAAAGACATTTTGTAAGTTCCAATATTGACGAAAGAACACTAAGAGAACTTTATCTTTTGCCATTTGAAATGGGTGTTAAGGCTGGTTCTCTATCTGTTATGTCTGCATATAATCAATTGAATAATGTTTTCTGTTCTTCTCATGATGAAATACTCAACAAAATACTTAAAGATGAATGGAATTTTCCTGGATATGTAGTAAGTGACTGGGGTGCCTCTCAAGATACTATTGGTAATGCAAATGGAGGATTAGATTGTGAAATGCCGGGGCCAGCTAGAAGCTGGGGTGAAAACTTAGTAAACGCAGTTAATGATGGTAAAGTTCAAGAAGAAACAGTTGATGATAAAGTAAGAAGAATTCTTAGAATTGCAGATTTCACAGGCAGATTAGACAATCCGCAGGAAAATCCCGAAGAGAGTAATAATTTAGAGAAAGATAGGATTTTAATCAGAAAAGCTGGTTCTGAGGGGATGGTTCTATTAAAAAATAATGAAGTTTTACCGCTGAAGAAGGACAAGATAAAAAAACTCGCAGTAATAGGGCCAAATGCACTCAAAGGGCAATATCTCGGAGGAGGGAGTGCATCATTAAATCCTCATTACGTAGTTCATCCTTTTGAAGGGATTAAATCATCTCTGAGTGATGACATTGAAATTGGCTATGCCAAGGGCTGTCATACCTATAAATTCTTACCCGCTATTCCCAATGACCTTTTTAAAGAAAACGATGGTTTTAAGGTCGATTTTTATGATGGTCAAGAATTTGAAGGCTCACCTATCGAAACTAAAATTCTTAAAGGTAATAAGTTTTGGGCTATGGGTGGTTTTGGTCTTGACATCGTAGCTCAGTCTAAGAGACCTTCACTGAGTGTTAGATTTACGGGGGATTTGCAACCAGATTTTACTGGAGAATATGATTTTGAGATATTCAGTATTGGACCTTCAAGGCTCTCAATTAATGGAGAAATTTTAATTGATAATTGGACTTCTCAAGAGCCGGGTGAAGCTTTCTTTGGTATGGGATCGGCTCCTAGGAGAGGAAAAATATATTTTGAGAAAGGTCAAACTTATTCTTTAGAAGTTGAATACAAGTGGGAAGGTAGATTTCCTGCTGTTCAGATTGGCATGCAAGCACCCGATCAGTTTGATTTAATGGAGGAAGCAGAATCTCTAGCTAAAGATGCAGATGCAGTTATCTTAATAGCAGGTACAAATTCTGATTGGGAAACAGAAGGAAATGATAGATCTTCACTAGATTTACCCTCAAACCAAGATGAATTAATAAAAAAAGTGTGTCAGTTAAATAAGAATACTGTTGTTGTCTTGAATACTGGAGCGCCTTGTGAAATGCCTTGGATTGAAGATGTTAATGCAGTCTTGCAGTGCTGGTTTCCAGGTCAAGAATTTGGAAATTCATTATCTGATGTAATATTCGGAAAGACTAATCCTTCAGGAAAACTACCAACGACTTTCCCCAAAACAATAAAAGATACTCCTGCTTATTCTAGTTATCCTGGAAAGGACCTTCAGATGGATTATGAGGAGGGTTTATTTATTGGTTACAGATGGTACGACAGGGAAAAAATTGATCCATTATTTTCTTTTGGACATGGTCTTTCATATACAACTTTTGAATATTCTAATTTAAGGGCAATCCCTCCTAAAGGAACTTCTTCTGTTGCTGCTTTTGAGGTAGAAATAAAAAATACCGGAAGTCTTGTTGGGAAAGAAGTTGTACAAGGATATATAAAAGTTCCAGTTTCTAAGGTCGAGCGACCAGAAAAAGAACTTAAAAAGTTTGAAAAAATCTCACTAGAACCTGGTGAAACTAAAAAAGTTCAATTTGAATTGTCTGAAAGAGACCTGTCTTTTTGGAGTGTCGATACTAAATCATGGCAGGTTGAGCCTGCAGAATATATATTCGAAGTTGGAGCTTCTTCAGGAGATATACGTGAGAGCGCTTCGGTCTGGTTAGGCTAATTAAACTTTTTTTGGTGCACCTTTTTCTTCTATTTCTTGATCATGGAATTTCCTAGTCTCAACTAGTTCTGGAATAAGTTGATCTAACTGCTCCAAAGTCCATAGATTATCTGTTGTAAAGGATTGAAGAATTGCAGGTTGCTGCATAATTCCTAATATTCCCCCTTGAGAGTGAATAATCTGAGAAGTAACATTGCTTGCTTCTTCTGTACACAGCCATGCAACTACGGGAGCTATTTGTTCCGGTCCTTGTGTCCAATCATTTTCATCATACTTTCTACCGGCAGCCTCCATAAGATCAATCGTTAACCTTGTAGCAGCTCCAGGAGAAATAGTATTAACAGTACATTTATATTTAGCCACTTCAAGTGCAAGGGATCTTGTAAAGCCTGCAATTCCTTCTTTAGCTGCACCATAATTAACTTGACCAAAATTACCAAATAACCCTGATACAGATGACATATTAATAATTCTACATCCTGAAACATTGTTATCTCTTATATACCTTACAAGGGGTCTAGTGCAGTTATAGTGACCTTTTAAATGAACTTCCATGATTACATCCCAATCTGACTCCTCCATGTTGTATAAAG
>CAYVAL010000137.1:0-3055 GCA_964449395.1 uncultured Gammaproteobacteria bacterium
TTGAGAGGTCTATTTTTCCCCTTTAATGACTTAACTGATTGATCTGAATTAATCCCTATAATTAATTTATCCCCTAATTCTTTCGCAGCCTCGAGATATTCAACGTGTCCTGCATGCAAAATATCAAAGCAGCCATTTGTAAAAACTAATTTTTTATTCCTATTATGAATATCGTTTGCATAGGACGTAGCTTGATCTAAAGTCATATATGATTCGGTCTCATTCAATAGAGGACCGATCTCAACTTGACTGACACTAGCAGTTCCTGACTTTCCTACAACTATACCAGCTGCAATATTTGCTAACTTGATTGACTCTGAAAGACTAAAGCCGCCAGCCAATCCTGCAGCTATGCTAGCTATCACAGTATCTCCAGCTCCAGACACGTCAAAGACATCTTTTGCTTCTGTTGGAAAATCTTCCCTTTTAATTCTTCCATTCTTGCTCTCAAGCAAGGTCATGCCTTCTGAGCCTCTAGTTATCAGGAGTGAAGTTAATTGCAAAGACTTGATCAGCCCTTTTCCTTTTCTAGTAACATCGGCTTCTCCTCTAGTTTTCCCCACAACTCTCTCAAACTCATGGAAATTTGGAGTGATAATGTTTGCAGACTTATATTTAGAGAAATCATCTCCTTTTGGATCTACTAAAATTATCTTATTAAATTTCTTAGCCTCTTTAATTAGCAAAGGTATATCTCTTAGGGTTCCTTTGTCATAATCTGAAATTATTAAGACTTGATTCTTTTTAAGCTTTATTTGCTTTTTATAACTAGATAAGCTTGATTTCCAATCCTCCTCAGAGAATTCCTCTTCATTATCAATTCTAATAAGTTGTTGTTGCGCGGCTAATAATCTGAGTTTCGTAATAGTAGGATTATTAGATTTGGTTAAGGCATTTTTAATGTTATTTTTCTTAAGTAATTCATTTATTTGAATGGAAGAGTCATCTCTTCCAGTAACACCTATTAATGTTGTATTAGAGCCAAGACTAGATAAATTAAGAGCAACATTTGCCGCACCACCAAGTCTAATTTCTTCTTTTGAAGGCTTAAGAACAGGAACCGGTGCTTCTGGAGATACCCTATCTACATTACCTGATATATATTTATCTAGGATAACATCCCCAAAAACCAGAACATTTCCTTTTGATAGCATTTTAAGATCCATACTTGTAACAATTATATACCTTGAGATCGTTATACCGATCTATATTATTAAATTAAGTAATTTTGATGAAGGGCAAATTATTTCTTTAAACTATGATGATTAACCTGCCAATAGATATAGACAAAGTAAAAGGTTTCCTAGACCCCATAGAAGGAGAGGCCCTGTATTCTTATGCAAAACAATATACTTCGAATGGTGATGCCCTAGAAATAGGGAGTTATTGTGGTAAATCTGCAGTTTACATTGGTTCGGCTGTTAAAAAAAATAACCAAAAGTTATATTCTATAGACCATCATAAAGGGTCTGAAGAGCAACAACCGTGAGAACAATTTTTTGACCCTGATTTAATCAATAAAGAAGGAAATGGAATTGATACACTGCCCTATTTCTTAGAGACAATCAGCTCCTCTGGACTTGAAAAGACAGTAATACCAGTTGTTTCTTCATCAGAAGAAGCATATCAAGATTTAAAAATAAATTTCGATATGATCTTTATAGATGGAGGTCATAGCGAAGAAGCAGCTCAAAATGATTACAGATTGTGGTCAAAAAGGTTAAGGCCCGGAGGGTTATTAGCAATACATGATGTTTTTCCAAATCCAGAAGATGGGGGCAGACCTCCTTATAATATTTATTTAAAGGCTATTGAAAGTGGGAACTTTAAAGAAATAGAAATGATTAAATCTTTAAGTCTACTAAGAAAAAAAGAGTAAAAATTTTTAAATCCAAGTTTTAGAAAATAATTCTGATCCAGATGTAAATTTATAAAGAGCGTCAGCTGCTAGTAATACAGCTCCTGCTGTCCAAGTGGGTTTCTCAACTGGCCAAAACTTTTTATCAGCATATACATACCCGGTCCAATATAATCCATCTTTTTCATCACGCCATTGATGCAAAGAGTTTAAGAGAGTCTCGGCTTCAGTATACAATCCAATCTTTACAAGAGCAGTTACAAGCTCAGAACTTTCTGCAACTGTAACCCAAGGTTCTTCTTTAACACACTTACATCCCATGCCTTCTACTATAAATTCTGACCACTTAGAATTTATTTGTTTAATACTTTTCTCTTTATCGTAAACACCGCACAAAACAGGATAGTACCAATCCATGCTATATCGTGACTTACTCTCCCAGTTCCTATCATAGCGCTGAGGATTTTCATTAATGGATATTTTTAATTTATTCATAGCCATAAGAATACTCTCTACGGATTTATCAAAAGTATTAAAAATTGCTGCTGCGCATTCTAAACTCTTGTAAATAGAACTACTGCCGGTAATCAAAGAATCATCCAATATTTCCTTCCCTTCTTCAGAGGCCCAATATATATCGCCACCTTCTGTTTGCATTGAGAGCACAAAATCTATTGCTTTAGTTAAAGTAGGAAGCATATGTTCTATAAAATCTTTATCCTCAAATATTAAATAGTAATGCCATAGTCCGGTTGCTATATATGCAGAAAAGTTTGTCTCTCTCCTTTTGGTTACAGGAATAGATTTTAAATATTCGGCATACCATGACCCATCAGTAAGCTGATTATCTTTCAACCAAAGAAATGCCTTTTCACTTTCTTCTTTTTTCCCCGCTATTGACAGTCCCATCGCTGCTTCAATATGATCCCAAGGATCAAGTTTCTCTTCTAACTCCCATGGAATAGAGCCGTCTGTATTTTGAACAGATAAAATATAGTCTATTGAGTTTCTATAAAACTCCAATTTTGAACTTTGCATCTAGATAGGTTTCTTGAAATACATTACGAGACTTTTTCCTATCAAAGGTTGGAGAATCGCTTCAAATATTTTCGTCAAGAGTGGTTTTTTCATTAAATCCCAAACTAACAGCTTGTGGTAGAGATTGACTATGTATGAAGTTTCTTTTGTCTTCCAAAA
>CAYVAL010000138.1:0-2960 GCA_964449395.1 uncultured Gammaproteobacteria bacterium
TATTGCCATTTGAGGTCATAATTTTATGACCATTTATTACCAATTCATCTCCTTCTCTAACGGCTGTAGTCTTTAGTGATCTTGGGTCTGATCCTGCAGAATCGGGCTCTGTCATAGAGAAACCGGATTCCATTTCTTGATTGATGAGAGGAATAAGCCATTTCTTTTTTTGTTCTTCTGTTCCATATTTAACAAGAATCTTTTGATTACCTGAATTAGGAGCGATAACTCCAAACAGTCTATTTCCTAAAGGAGACCACGCTAAGATTTCATTCATATAGGCCAGTTCAAGAAAACCATTATCCATTCCACCATACTCAGAAGGTAGGTGCGGAGCCCATAAGCCTTGTTTTTTTACTTCTTCATTAATTTCTTTTCTAAGTTTTTTTGATTTTTCTCCTCCAGCGTAAATCGTAGCCTCATTGGGTATGATTCTATTAGCAACAATATCAGCAGTTCTAAGTCGAATATCATTTATTTCTTCTGACAGAGTAGGTATGGGTGATATTTGCATATCGTTATCTCCTTTTTATACTTTAATTTTTTATTAATTTACGAAAGTAATTGAACTCATGCAAGCTTTAAAACATGGAAGTATTTAGTTCCATTAAAGTTTATCAAGTCAGGATAGTTGCTTATAATTATTAAATGGGGAGAAACAAAACGGTTTTAGTGCTGGGTGTTGGGCCGGATAAAGGCTTAGGTGTGGCATTGTGTAAGAAATTTGCGGAAGAAGGTTACGATGTTATTGGCTGCGGAAGAAGCACTCAAAATATGGAAGCTTTATCTGAAATTGAAGTGCCAAATGGATCAATTAAGGGAATTGTTGGAGATGTCACTAACATAGAAGATATAAAAAGAATTTTTAAAACTCTCGATGAGACGGAAAGTGCACTTGAATCGGTCATCTACAATGCAGGAAATAATAATGCTAAACCTTTCTTGGAAATGGATTTAGATTTTTTTCAGGATTTATGGGAAATTTGTGCAAAAGGGGCGTTCCTTGTTTCTCAAGAAGCTATACCGCGTTTATTAAAGCAGGGAGGTTCTTTGATGTTCACAGGAGCAACAGCTTCAATAAGATCCAAACCTCCCTTTACAGCATTTGCGGCGGCTAAAAGCGCTGAAAGATCTTTAGCTCAAGGTCTCGCAAAAGAATTTGGTCCTCAAGGTATTCATGTAGCTCATGTCATTATTGACGGGATAATAGATGGGGACAAAGTGAATTTAAGATTTCCTGAGTTTGCCAGTAGCAAAGGCGAAGATGGCAAACTAAATATTGAAAGTATTGCTGAAAATTTCTTGATGCTTCATAAACAACAAAAAAGTACCTGGTCCTTCGAACTTGATTTGCGACCTTGGTCAGAAAATTGGTAAAAATTATGCGAATAAAAATTTATATTCCTTTTATGCTCCTAGCTCTGCTTGTAGGTTGCAGTAAATCTTTTGATTAAAACTCATTAAGACAAACATCTGGAGGATCAGTAATAGGCTTGGAGGGAGAGAACAACACTTATGCTTGGAAAGGCATACCATTTGCTAAACCTCCTGTTGGAGAATTAAGATGGAAAGCACCGCAAGACCCCTCTCCCTGGACGGACACCTTAGAAGCAGGGAAGTTTAAAGCGGGTTGTTTTCAACGAGCAAGCATGTTTGGAGCAGAGGGTGAAGATAAGTGGAGTGGAAGCGAGGATTGTTTATATTTAAATATTTGGACACCCAAACTCAGTCCAGAAGAGATAGAAAATTCTCAAGAGAAGCTTCCGGTGATGATGTGGATTCATGGGGGTGCTAATGTGGTTGGCAGTGCCCACGTGTACGATCCAAGCATTTTAGTTTCTAAACATAAAGTTATTGTTGTAACTGTTCAATATAGGATGGGACCTCTTGGATGGTTTAGACATCCTGCTCTCTACGATTCTTTTTCATCTAAGTCTGATATATCTGGAAACTACGGAACTCTAGATACTATTAAGGCTTTAGAGTGGATTAATAAGAATATCGATTCATTTGGTGGAGATCCCGGTAATGTTACCGTTTTTGGTGAGTCTGCTGGAGGGCATAACTCTGCTGCAATTTTTGCTTCACCCTTAGCAGAAGGTTTGTTCCATAAGGTTATTGTTCAAAGTGGCATCATGTCAGCTTCGTCGATAGAGGTTACAGAATCTTATTTACCTGAAACAGGCATTGCTTCGACAACAAGTGGCTTAGAAGTTTTTAATCATATTTTGTTGGCAAACAATAAGGCTAGCAATCTAGAAGGGGCCAGAGAAATCCAAAACTCTATGGAATCTGAAGAAATCAAAACACTGTTTTATGAGCAGACTCCGGAAGTCCTTATGCAATCAAGTTCTGACGCACGACCTAAAAGAAGCGGTATGACTAGAGTCTTTCCTGATGGTCACGTAATTTTGAAAGGTGGCATAGAAGAGTCATTCACAAATGGAGCTTTATCTAGAGTTCCTATCATTACTGGTACAAACAAAGACGAAAATAAGTTCTTTAATTCTATGAATAGAGATTTTGTGAAATGGGGACCTTCTTCAGGTTTATACAGCACTGTAGGAATTGATGAGATGCCTCTAGAGATTATTGATCTGGATTATTACGAGGCCATAAATTTTTATGGATCTTCTTTTTGGAAACAAAGAGCAGTAGATTCACCAGCAAAACAATTAGTTGAATCAGGCCATTCGGAAACTTTTGCATATAGGTTTGATTGGGATGAATTAAGCACCGTTAATGGCATGGATCTATCAAAGTTAATCGGCGCAGCTCACGCTCTAGAAATACTTTTTGTTTTTGGTTCTTTCGATAGCTACATTATTAAGAATTTCCTTTTTGGAGAGGATGCTTACCCGGCTGGAAAAAAACTTTCTGATCAAATCCAATCGTATTGGGCCGAGTTTGCTTACAATGGAAATCCCGGTAAAGGAAGAGACAACAGTCTTCCTTTATGG
>CAYVAL010000139.1:0-2954 GCA_964449395.1 uncultured Gammaproteobacteria bacterium
TAAAATGCGTAACACCGGCCTTTAAGGCTGAGTAAAGAGGATCACCTTGTCTGTATCTAATTCCTGCAATACTTGAATTATTAATTATGCATCCGCCATTATTTTCTCTCATAGGTGGAATGGCGTATTTTGTTCCAAGTATTACGCTCGCCAATAGAAGATGAACTCCATAATCTATATCTTTTTGTGTTATATCTTCTAGACCAGCACCGACAGGACCTCCTGCATTGTTAAAAAGAATATCTAACTTTCCATAAGAGTCTGTTGCGAATTTAACTGCCTCTTTTATATCATCTTCTTTAGTAACATCCGATACACAGTAGCTAGCATGACTACCTAGTTCATTCGCTAATTTAGAGCCTTTTTCTTCTGATCTTCCTGATATGATTACTTTTGCTCCTTCAGATATAAAAAGTCTCGCAGTCTCTGCTCCTATACCACTGGTACCACCAGTAATTAGTGCAACTTTATCTTTCAATCTTTCTCCCATCTTAATTTTCTCCTTTAAGGCACTCATAAGTCTTATTTATTAGCTCAATAGACCTACCATCAGCCGCTAAATTATTAGCCATTTTATTCATCACATAGGAAATCCCTAAATTATTTACTGGATCGCCAAATCCACAAGAACCACCCCAACCTGAGTGACCAAAAGATTTTTCTTCAGGGCCATAGATTATCTTATGCATATTCATAACAAATCCTGCCCCCCATCTTGTCACAACTCCCAATACTAAATCTCTACCTGCAATTCTTTCTGCACTCATAGTTTCGATAGTAGAATTGGATAGTAATTTAAGGTTTGGATCTTCAGTAACAATCAGACTATAAAGTTTTGCAATACCAGAAGCACAACCTTGTCCATTCGCAGACGCTATTTCAGCATTTCTCCATTCTCTAGTATTTTGATGTTTTAATAGATTAGGGCCTTGATCAGAAAATTGTTTAGCTTCGTTAGATTCATTGGTCTCTTTAGCTTTGTTATCTTCTCTTGGAAAAGGTACCATTTCAGCAACTCTATTTTCTTCTGACTCAGGTAGGCCAATATGAAAATCTATTTCATTTGGAATCGCAATTTCTTCTTTAAAGTAAGTTCCAAGTGTTTTACCTGTTATTCTGATTACTAACTCGGATGTTAGCCATCCATAGGTGAGAGAATGGTATCCAGAAACTGTTCCAGGTTCCCAAAGCGGTTTCATTTGAGCTAATTCTGAAGCCATAACAGCTTGGTCATAATAGTCCTCTACATTGTTTGTGTTTGACCCGCAGATACCTGCTTGATGTGATAGAAGCATGCCAACTGTTACATCTTCTTTTCCATTACATCCAAACTCAGGCCAATAGGCAGAAACTTTTTCATCATAATCGAGACGTCCTTGTTGATGAAGATGTGCAAGTGTTAACGCAGTTATACCTTTAGTTGTTGACCACACATTGGCTAATGTGCCTCTCTCCCAGTCTATATTTTTTTCTTTATCAGAATAGCCAGACCAAATGTCTACTAATGGTTTCCCGTCCTGGTAAACACTGAACGAAGACCCAACCTCTCTCCCAGATTCATGTAATTGTTGGAAAAGTTCTTTAACGGGAGAAAATTTTTCTTCATAAGTTCCATTAATATTCATGCTTATTCCTTTATTCTAAATTAACTGAAAATATCATAAATCCATATCCATTTATTTCAATCTTATTATCACTAAAATCTGTATTCGATGAGATTATTACTCCTATTTGATGTTCTTTAAATTCTTCAAATAAGTGTTTATCTCTATTTAAGTTGAAGACACATATTAATTTCGAAGTTTTTGTCTCTCTAGCAAATATCAGAACATCTTCTTTGGGTGGGAGAAATTCTATTTCTCCCTCTAGGAGTTCATTGGTTTTGCTTCTAAGATCTAAAAATTCTTTATAAAAATTTAAAACAGATTTATCGTCTTCTTCTTGAATGTTTACGGAGTTTGATTTTTGTTTATCTTTAACAGGTAACCATGGTTTATTTAGGGAGAATCCAGCATTTAGACTATTTCGATTCCATGTCATTGGTGTTCTGCAGCCATCGCGCCCTTTATTCTCGGGCCAATACCTGATGCCGGGTGGATCTGTTAATTCTTCGAATTCTAACCTTGTCTCTGTTTGACCTAATTCTTCACCTTGATATAGGCAAGGGGTTCCTTTCAATGAAAGCAGAAGGGCAGATGTTAATTTAGCAAATTCTTTTGATTCTTCGGGATCCCATCTTGAGAGATGCCGTTCAACATCATGGTTTGAGAAACTCCAACACGGCCAACTCTCTTTGTTATTTTCATAAAATTTTTCAAGTGTGCTCTGTATGAATGAAGCAGAAAATTCTTTGCCTAGAAGCTCAAAACTATAAGCCATATGTAGTTTTGAATCTCTAGTGTATTCTTTCATAATTTCAATTGCTCTGTGGGAATCACCTATCTCTCCAATTGAAGTTTTATTTAGATAACTATCAAGCAAGTCTCTGAATCTAGTTAAAAAATTTAAATTCTCTGTTTGATTAATTGCATACAGCTGATTTTGTAAATAATAAGGATTTATAGGCGGTCTTTTAAAATCTTTAGGGCTTTTTGGATTATCTCTTAATTTTCTATCATGAAAGTAATAATTGACTGTATCTAATCTAAATCCATCAACTCCCTTTTCCAGCCAAAATCTAACTTCTCCTAAAAGAAAATCTTGAACTTCTGTATTATGGAAATTGAAATCAGGCTGGCTCGCCAGAAAATTATGGAAATAATATTGCCCTCTAAGAGGTTCCCATTCCCATGCTGAACCTCCAAACACAGACAGCCAATTATTAGGAGGAGACCCGTCCTCTTTTGCATCTGCCCAAACATACCATTCAGATTTCTCAGATTTTTTATTACTCTTACTGTCCAAAAAAGCTTCGTGTTGATCAGAACTATGGGACAAAACCTGATCTATTATAA
>CAYVAL010000140.1:0-2951 GCA_964449395.1 uncultured Gammaproteobacteria bacterium
GTCACCTTGGTTCTTATTCTTTTCTAAAGTTTCTCTTATTAGATTTATTTCTTCTTCAGAGCCCGTAAAGAGATAGTTATATTCAACTCTACTGCCAGGTTGAATGATATTAGTTGCACCTAAGTCATTTATATTCATTATTGTCTTAGGAGCAAATGCAAAATTGGTTGAACCTCTATCTGGTTCATAAATTATGCTTGCTGCTAAGACAAAAGTTGCGTCTCCTATATAAATATTATCTCCATATTCAATTGATAAAAGATTTTTTAATCTTTCATCTATCCATATAGTTCCTAGATCAGGGTTTTGTTTTGTTTTATAGGTTCCGGATTTATTTTGCAGCTCAAGCTCTCCAATGAGTGGATAAGAGTTATCTACGGCTTTTATCGAGCTAAGTTGCATCTCCTCTTCGGAAAAGATAACTGAAGCAAATACAGCCATTTCTGAGGTTTTAGATTTGTCTAAATTTAAATTTTTTAGAGAAGCTTTAATAGAATCTTCATTAGACTCAAATTTTAAATCCCCACCCAAGAACTCTTTAGTTTCTGAACTAAGAACCTTTTCAAGCCGATCTGTAAAAAGAGATATTCCAGAAACAATAGTTACAGCAAGCACCAATGAGAGCAGCATAGAAGTAAGGTAACCTGATCGAATTTCTCTAAGAAAGAGCTTAAAAGATAGAGTTGCAAGCATTAATCTATGATTTTACCAAGCTTGAGTTCTATTTTTTTATCACATTGAGAAGCTAAATCTTGGTCATGTGTCACTATCACTAATGCATTATCAGATTCAGAATTAACCTCAAATAATAAGTCAGAAATTAGCTTACCATTTCTTGGGTCTAAATTGCCGGTAGGCTCATCAGCAAATAATATCTTGGCAGAACAGGCAAAAGCTCTAGCAATAGCCACTCTTTGCTGTTCTCCTCCAGAAAGCTGATTGGGGTAGTGATTTTTTCTGTCCGTAAGACCAACTCTATCTAGAAAATATTCTCCTTGTTGTTGAGGATTAGCTTCTGATTTTAATTCAGAAGGTAACATTACATTCTCTAAGGCTGTTAGACTCGGTAATAATTAAAAAGATTGGAAGACAAAACCTACCTTGTCTTTTCTAAGTGTCGCTCTCTCTTCTTCATTAAGTAAATTTATCTTAGTACCATCTAAAATAATATCTCCGCTTGTGGCGCTATCAAGACCAGCAAGTAAACCTAATAAAGTTGATTTGCCCGAACCAGATGGACCAGTTATAGCTAGTGACCTTCCTTCTTCAAGATTAAAATTAATATCATCAAGTATGACTAAATTTGAGTCTCCAGAAGGAACTTCTTTTCTGAGATTATGCGTTGAAAGAATCATATAAAAATATCTATTAGAATTAGGTGTATTACATTACTATAACACCCTGATATCTTTAAATAAAATATATTCTTAATTTATAATGTTTTTTTGGAAATAAATGTGTTTCATAAATTATTCTTAATATTCTTTATCTTTCTAATTAGAAGCAGCTCATATGCTGATGATGCTGACTCTAAATTATTGATTTATGGCGACAGTATAAGTGCTGGATATGGTATGGCTTATAACAAACAATGGTCTTTAATCCTTGAAGATACTTTAGAAAAAAATAATATTGGTGTTCAAGTGATCAATAAAAGCATATCCGGGGAAACAACTGGAGGAGGATTGGTTAGATTCGAAAGAATTTTACAAGAGTTTAAGCCCACATATATTCTTCTAGAGCTAGGAGGAAATGATGCACTAAGAGGGTACCCACCATCAACAGTAAAAAGAAATCTGGAAAAAATGATAATAATTGCGGAAGAGAATAGTGCAGAAACTCTTTTAATGCAGATTAAAATACCTCCCAACTATGGAAGAAAGTATCAAGAGCGTTTTGAATCTATATATCCAGATATCGCGTCTAAGACTTCTGCAAAGTTAATACCTTTCATGCTTGATGATATTGCTCTAAATGCAGATTTAATGCTCCGTGACGGTATACATCCAAATGAAAAAGCTCAGTCTTTGATAGCAGACATCGTTTATAGAAGTTTGCTACCATACTTGAAGAACTAAAAATTATGAAAACAATAAACAAGCTATTTAATAATCCAATTATACCTATAGTACTTATCGCAGCTGTTTGGATATCTACTAAAGACTTTTACTATTTAACATTGTCATTGATGATTTTAGTTTCTTTACAAGTACTTTTAGAAAAAGTAGCTCTCGGTAAAGTTTCCCAAATGTTATTTTATTCATGGTGCCTATTAATACCGCTAGGTTTGCTTACTGTCTTGCTTAGGGATCCGCTATTTCTACAATGGAAATTCTCGATAGTGAATTGGTTAATGGGCTTTGTGCTCATCGGTTCATATTGGATCAAAGGACCCATTGTACTGAGAGGGCTTTTGTCGGCAGCAGATGAAAAGTTTAAAGACATACCAAAGATTATATGGAAGCAACTGACTTACTCTATATCGTTTTTTTTCATATTCATTGGGACTGTTAATCTCTATTTTATATATTTTACCTCTCTAGAAACTTGGGTTAATTTTAAAATCTATGTTATTCCGGCTATGACCTTCATCATGCTTGCAAGCGCATTATCTTATGCATTTTATAAGGTAGAAAGTCACGTCAAATAAGACTTCTTTAAACAATTTAGCTCTTAACTACAAGCAACTTATAAAAAATTTGCCTTAATTACCAATTTTGGGCATGATGGCTATAAGAAAAGGATTTCAGATCAATTATTTTTCTTATGCGTTAAGGAGAAACGCCTAAGAATTGGGAGAAAATAATGAAAATGAAATTCACACTTGGTTTATCCTTAGCCGCATTCCTTATGACACCTACCTCTGTATTTTCTGCAGATGAAGAAGAGGACAGGCAAAGAGGTGGCATCGAAGAGATTACGGTAACAGCTGAAAAAAGAACATCTACTGT
>CAYVAL010000141.1:0-2942 GCA_964449395.1 uncultured Gammaproteobacteria bacterium
TAGATGTAATTTTATCTCCAACTACACCCGGTACATCTTTTAAATCTGGCGAGAAAACAAGTGATCCTATAGAGATGTATTTGCAGGATATCTTTACTATACCTGCTAACTTGGCTGGTTTACCCGGGTTATCAATCCCATGTGGAGAACATGAAGGACTGCCATTAGGAATGCAATTAGTTGGTAACTCACTTGAAGAAAGTAAATTACTCCAGTTTGCTCACTCTTATCAATCAATTACTGACTGGCATAAGAAAATGCCAAATATTTAAGATGAAGAATTATTCAGACGAATGGGAAGCAGTCATTGGATTAGAAATCCATGTGCAACTGTCTACAAAATCTAAACTTTTTTCGGGAGCAAGTACTGACTTTGGGGCTCTGCCTAACACACAAGCATGTAATATTGATTTAGCTATGCCAGGAGTGCTTCCGGTGCTCAATGAAGAAGTACTTAAAATGGCAATTAAGCTTGGAAAAGCACTTAATGCAGAAATCAATAGCCCAACAAGTTTTGCCAGAAAGAACTATTTCTATCCGGATTCACCTAAGGGGTATCAAATTAGCCAGATGGATAAACCCATCGTGGAGAATGGTTACTTAGATATAGAAACTGAAAAAGGCGGTAAAAGGATTGGTGTTACAAGAGCACATCTTGAAGAAGATGCTGGAAAATCTCTTCATGATGATTTCGAAGGACAATCTGGAATAGACTTAAATCGTGCAGGGACTCCCCTACTAGAGATTGTTTCTGAACCAGAGATAAGTACTCCTGAAGAAGCTGTAGCTTACCTTAAGTCAATTCATTCGATAATTAGATATTTAGAAATATCTGATGGAAATATGGCTGAAGGGTCCATGAGATGTGATGCCAATGTCTCAGTTAGAAAGATAGGAGATGAAAAACTCGGCACAAGAACGGAAACAAAAAATGTAAACTCATTTCGCTTTGTTGAAAAAGCTATCCAATACGAAATTGAAAGACAAATTAATGAACTAGAATCTGGAAATAAAATAACACAAGAAACTAGACTTTATGATTCTCAAGTCAATACAACTCGTCCTATGAGGTCTAAAGAGTTTGCAAATGATTATAGATATTTTCCTGAACCTGACTTATTGCCCATAACCCTAAAAAAGGGATTCATAGAAGAAGTGATGGCGACTATGCCAGAAATGCCGAATCAAAAGAGAGAAAGGTTTGTTTCTCAATTTAGCCTTAGTGAATACGATGCAGGCCTTTTAGCTGCAGAAAAAGATCTTGCTGATTTTTTTGAAGAAGTCACAAAAGTATCAAGCTCTCCAAAACTTAGTGCAAACTGGATTATGGGAGAACTATCCGCTGAACTAAATAACGAAAATTTAACTATTAAAGAGTCTAAAGTGTCTTCAGATAAACTTGGACAATTAATTAGTAGAATAGAGGATGGGACTATTTCAGGAAAGATAGCTAAAGATATCTTTGAGAAGATGTGGTCCTCAGGTAAAGAAGTTGATGAAATAATCCAAAGTGAAGGACTAAAACAAGTCACTGATGATAAAGAAATAGAATCTATGATCGATGAAGTTATTCAAGGCAATCCAGAACAACTTGAACAATACAGATCAGGAAAAGATAGGCTTTTTGGTTTCTTTGTTGGTCAAGTGATGAAAGCCTCTCAAGGAAAAGCGAATCCAAAGCAAGTTAACGATATACTTAAATCTAAACTAGAAAAATAATCTGTCCTGTAAATGCAGATTTATCATATTAGTGAAATCTTTATGTATAGCCTTTCCTTCTTTTTTACCTACTCTAGCGCAGTATTCATAAAAACCATAAACAGAGAGAAGCACCAAATCTGTTTGTCTATCTAGTACTGAATCTATCTTTCCAGGCCAACCTTTTTTGATTATTCTTCTAAAAGCCTGCTTGTAATATTTTTTTGCTCTAGCTCTTTCTTCAATACATTTAGGCAGATAGAAAGATGCCGAAAAGACTAAATCACTATGTTCAGGCAAAAGATCAACTAATTTTAAGGTTGCAGATTCTAAAAGCTCTTTAGCTTGGCTGGCTGTTTTTGCACTTTGCATTCCTTCATTAAGGAATTTTTCTATCTTTCTATTTACTCTTTTCTGTTCATTTAAAAAAATATCTTCTACATTCAAAAAAAAGGATGTTAATTCTTCCATTGGTATTTGTAGTTCTTGAGCTAATCTGGGAAAAGTAATTGTATGAAGTGTTGTATCAGACCGTCGGATTGATTCCATGGACTTTTGAATTATTTTTACCTTCTTTTGAATATCAACTTTCATCTTAAAAAAACTTTCTATCTTGAAGATGTAAATTAAGCATATTTCTGAAATCTCTAAGAATTCTAGTTCGCTCAATTTTAGGTATATGCACTATGTGATCAATAAAACCATAAAATAGAACTGTTACAAGGTCTGTTTGCCTATCCAGCACTTTCTCATCTTTTCCTGGCCACCCTTTTTTTATAAGTTTATTAAACTTTTGTTTTACTCTTTTCCTATTCCTCTCTCTGTACTTAACACATTTTGGTAAATAGCAGGATAGTTCTAAACGTAAGTCTGCATCCATACTTAGTGTGTCTACAAATCTTTCGAAAAAGATTTCAAAGGCATTCTTGTAATCTCCTGGAGTGCTGGACTCTTTTATATATTTATCCCAATATCTATGCAACGATTCCCAATCTTTCTTCTGGGCTTCAAGGAATATGTCTTCAGTGCTTGAATAAAAAGACGTTATTTCATCAATGCTCACATTTAACTCTTTAGCAATGGCAGCAAAGCTTATCTGTTCTATTCTTTTATTCCTCCTCAAAGAATTAACAGCTCTGTTTACTACCTTATCCTTAAGATTGTTGGTAGATTTTTTCATATAAATTTATGTTACGAACATAGATAAAGTCTCTGCAACATACGCAGGTTTATCAACTCCTTCG
>CAYVAL010000142.1:0-2868 GCA_964449395.1 uncultured Gammaproteobacteria bacterium
GACCCTGATTCCACTGCCTTTTTATTTTGGAAATAACCCCTTATTGCAATGTATGTCTGAATGAGATTTGCTATTACAAAGGCAAATAAATCAACAAACAGAAATATTATCGCCCCTGAGAATCTACTTAGTGCAGTCATTAGGTACCCTTTCAATCTTGTTGTGTGTTTAACTGAGCTAACTAAATATAAAGCCAATATGCTAAGTACCAGGATTAGCCACTGACCGTATTCAAGTATAAAAAAATAGTCTTTCATTCAGATTTACTCTTATTTTATTTTTGGATCATTGAAGGGTTAAAGGATGGTGTAGTTACTGAATAGGCCCAATAAAAGAAAAGAAACTGTAAAACAAGACGGAAATAGAGAGCCGAAATAGGTATGTCAGGAAATGCTTCAGGTGTAAAAGCCATATAAATATTAGCCGGGTAAACAGCTATCAAAAGAGCAACCAACCCCCATCCTGAAAACCTTCTAAATCGCGGTATTAAGACGCCTATTCCGCCTAGTATTTCAAAAACACCACTGATATAAACTGCCTCTGCATGCAACGGAAATGCTGGAGGCATAATAGATAAATAAAAATCAGGATTAATAAAATGATCAATACCTACGTTAATAAAGAAAGCAGCAAGTCCGATTAGAACTATCTTTCTCCACAACCCTTTCGGCAATTCAAATTTAAGAAGAAGATTATTAAAAAAGGTCATTTTTAAATACAGGTTAAAGTTATGCCTTTTTGCCTGTTATAACTAGAGTACCTGCCCAATCATGCTTTTTATTTGCTCGCCAGCTTTCTACTTCAATAAAACCTGCTTGATTAAACATATCAACCCATTCTACTTCTTTTAACATTAACATTGGTGTATTCACTTTGCTTTCCCAAGAATGAGAATCTGCATTTTCGTAATATTGATCTATTCCAATGATTAATCTCCCATTAGGTTTTAGCCATGTGTTTTCAATTTTTTTCATTATCTTCAAAGGGTCACTTAAGTAATACATGACTTCCATAGAATGCACTAAATCAAATTCTAAGAAAGGTTCATAAGTAGTTATGTCTGCATGAATATAATGCTCTTCTTTCCCTCTAGATTTTGCATTGGAAATCATATCTTCTGCCCCATCCACACCCAAGGCAAAACCACATAAGTCTTCTTTAACAACTTTCCTAATAACCCAGCCATTGCCACAACCCAGATCTAAAAAATTAAAGCTTTTATTTAATAGATTTCTTTCTTTTAAAGAGAATTTAAGCATCTCATCAACAGACGATGCATGCCCTTCTTCCATTCCTTCATCTTTTCCTGTTCTTGCCCATTCTCCAAAGACATCAGTAGCTTTACGCATCCTTTTTACAATAGATCACCGCCTAAAATTGCAGGTGTTTCACAATAAGTCTTAAGAATATAGTGTTGATGTTCTTGAATTCGTTTGGTGAGCACATTCTCTATCTCAGGAATTTTTGAATTTCCTTCAAACCACATGAGCATACCCTGATTTTGCTCTGTCCTAGGCATGATCTCAGGAGGGGTTGAAATAGTGCTCATGACCATAGTAGACCAATAAATATCTACTGCCGAAAGAGATGTGCCAACTATATATTTAGATCCAAGTTTTTCTTGTGCCTCTAAACGACTATCAATCATACTAATTATTTCAACGATCTTATCTATAGCTTGTGAACTGGCCTCTTCACTATATCCATACTTCCTTGCTAAAGGATTATCACTTAAGATTCTTATATTCCATACCAATCCATCTTCCCCAAGGATAACTGCGCAAAGCCCAAGCATATCAACACGTTCCTGTATATTACTTGGAATTAATTTCAAGCTATCACTCGAACCAATACTTTCAGCTAAAGACAGTTGCTCAATCCAAACATTCCTTGGTCTCTCTTCGTCATGAAACATTGTAGGAAGGCTGGATTGACTGGTAAGCTCGTACAATCTTGCCTGCCTATCCCCACCGGTTTCTTTATCAACGCCCATAAGAGGATGTAAGGCTCTAACAAGAGGAATTTTTTTTACAAAACAAATATTCTTTAAAGCTTCTGCGTACAACGCCTGCATACCTGGAATAAAAGTAACCCTAGTGCCAGTCTTCATTTCTGCAGCTTCTTCGAGAGATATAAATTCTAAATTTTCTAAATTTCCCTTATCGTTCATGCTTATCTCCTTTAGATTAAGTTTATCTAAAACTAGCAATTATTCTTGCTGTTCCCTTTTCACAGTTAGGACCCATTAGATGAGCTCCATCTATACAAGGCAGATCCATAATATTTTCTATCAACTCAATACAAATCTGCTCACCAATTTTTTCAGGGTTATCACTGCTTTCTAATTTGTACAAAATGTCATCAGAAATATTAACTCCCCATAAATTTTTTCTCATCCAATCTGCCTGTTTAGCTGATTTTAGAGGCCCCATTCCAATCAATACCTTACAATCCTTAAAAATTGCATGATCGTTTAATTGATCTGAATATTGCTTGATAATATCAAGATCAAAGCAATACTGTGTCTGTATAAAATTAGCTCCCTCCTGGATTTTAAGAATCAATTTATCTAATGAGTCTGAGTTAGACAGCTGTTGATACAAATCATCCGCAGCTCCAGAATATATCGGTAACGGTTTCTTTATTTCTGTTCCATCTGTTAGAAAACCATCGGACATCTTTTTACATAGCTGAATTAATCCATTACCGTTTAACTCATTTACTGCCTTTGGGCCGTCTTCATCTGGTTGATCTCCACTCAAACAAAGGACCTTATTAATTCCAACTGATAAAGCTCCTAACAATACTGACTCCAAAGCAACTCGATTCCTATCCCTTCCAGTGAGTTGTAAGATTACATCTAAACCG
>CAYVAL010000143.1:0-2860 GCA_964449395.1 uncultured Gammaproteobacteria bacterium
TCTTTATAGTTAAAAATGGTGTACTTTTTTCTCCAGATTTGGATTCTTGCCTAGATGGAATCACCAGAAGAACAATTCTAGATTTAGCTGAAGAATTAGGCATTAAATATGAAATCAAGAAACTTAGTGTTGGAGACGTTTTAGAGGCTGACGAATCTTTTTTTTCAGGAACTGCTGCAGAAGTGGTTCCAATAAATTCGCTTGACGGCGATCCTATTGGTTCGGGATCAAGAGGCCCCATAACTGAAAAGCTACAAAGCACTTATTTTGATCAAGTTAGAGGAGTTAGGGATTCAAATTCTTCCTGGCATACCTATATCAAATAAAGATCATGAGAATTTTAATCATAGGACCATCTTGGGTTGGTGATTCTGTTATGGGCCAAACTCTTTACAAGAGACTTAAAGATGAAGAGCCTGACTGCATAATTGATGTAATCTCTCCCCAATGGTCATTGCCCTTGATGCAAAGAATGCCTGAAATCTCAAAAGCCATTGCTTCTCCATATTTGCATGGAGAAATTAAGCTTTTATCTCGATATAAATTTGGTAAGAAATTACAGCCATCTCTTTATGACAGGTCAATAATACTTACAAATTCTTTGAAATCTTCGCTGATTCCTTTTTTTGCTGATATACCTATTCGTACCGGATGGTTAGGTGAAATGAGATATGGTTTATTAAATGATATTAGATATCTTAAAAAGGAATCTAATAATTTAATGGTTGAAAAATTTGCAGCTTTATCCCTTAAGGAAGATAACTATTCTATAGAGAACTTATCTTTTCCTTGCTTAAATATAGACTTAGAGAACCAAAAAGATAAATTAAATTTATTCAAAATTAATTCTGAAACATCTAGCTTGGCTATTTGTCCGGGTGCTGAATTTGGACCTTCAAAGAAATGGCCAGCTGAGTACTATTCAGAAGTGGCAAAAAAATATATTACTGATGGATGGAACGTTATTTGTTTTGGATCTCATAATGATGAAGAAACTGGAAAGAAGATTGAGGCTCTAAATCATTTAGATCAAGAAGATAAATTCCATAATTTAATAGGTAAAACCTCTTTAGTGGATGCAGTCGATCTATTAGCTCATTGTAATAAAGCAGTGACTAATGATTCAGGTTTAATGCATGTTGCAGCTGCAGTTAAAACTCCCTTGGTAGCAGTTTATGGTCCTTCTTCTCCGGAATATACACCTCCATTATCAAATAAGAGGAAGATTCTAAGAAAAGTTGAAGGTTATGAAAAAACAAGAACAGGAGACACTATGGAAGGTTATCATCATTCTCTTTTATCTATTAAGCCAGCAGAAGTAATTAGTGCCCTGGAGGCCATTTAGATCTTTATGAAAAAGAAGTTGGCAATACTCTTATATAGATATTTTCCTTATGGAGGATTGCAAAAAGATTTTTTAGGAATCACTAAAGAACTGCTTGCTAGAGGTCATGAGATTAAGGTCTATACAAGAAGCTGGGAAGGTGATGTTCCTGAAAATCTAGATGTAGTTGAATTGGGTGAGAAAGGCTTTTCAAACTATTCTAAAAATAAGACCTATGTTTCTAAAGCCTTCAGCTCTCTTAAAAGCTTCTTTCCCGATATTGTATTTGGTTTTAATAAAATACCTGGTCTTGATTTATATTTTGCTGCTGATACTTGTTTCGCAAAGCAGTCACTCAAAAAGAGTCCTTTACAAAAATATACAAGAAGATACAGGCAGTCTATGGAATTTGAAAAAGAAGTATTTTCTAGAGATTCAAAATCTAAAATTCTTCTCTTAAATGAAATTCAATCTCAAAATTTTCAAGATATCTATTCAACTCAATTAGAAAGATTAACCCTAATTCCCCCAGGAATAGAGAAAAACTGGAATCTACATGAATCAATTAATATTACAGAGAAGCTTAATTTACCTAAAAACGAAAAAATTATTCTCTTTGTGGGATCAGACTTTTCTAGAAAAGGTTTAGACAGGGCAATATTCGGTATAAGTCATTTATTGAAACAGAATATCTCGGCAACACTATTGGTTCTTGGAGATGACAATAAAGGTCCATATGACAAGATAATTAAAGAACTATCTCTTAATGATAGGGTCATATTTTTAGGCCCAAGGAAAGATGTTGCCTCTTTCATGAAGTCATCACATTTATTAGTTCATCCCGCTAGAGAAGAAGCTGCTGGGAATATAATAATTGAAGCTTTAGTTTCGGGATTGCCTTCCTTGGTTTCTAGTGAAGTAGGTTTTTCAACTGAAGTCTTGAAACATAATTCCGGAATGGTAGTTGAAGGGGAGTTCAAGCAAGAGAGATTTAATTTCCTTTTAGAAGAAAGCCTTTCCTATGAAAAATTAACTTCAGTTAAGGAGAGAATCAAACCCTTAGTTGACAATAATTATTTCTATTCTAGATTCAACTTCGTAGCAGATTTTATTGAAGAGGCATTTTGATGAAAAAATTACTTTTTTTAGATAAAGATCTAAGAAAATTTTTTAATGATGAAGATGAGTTCAGTTTTGCAAAGAATATAGATGGAAAAGTTTTTAGAAAATATGCAAATCGTATTACAAAACAATTTGAAATCCACGACAAAAGCTATTTCATTAAATTTCATGGAGCAGTTGGTTGGAAGGAAATATTTAAGAATCTTATTCAGCTTAAAACACCAGTTATTGGAGCTAAAAGAGAATATGAAGCACTAAACCATTTATCGCTGCATGATATTCCCTGCCCTTCAGTGAAAGCTTTTGGTTTGAAAGGTTTGAATCCAGCTAATTCTTCTTCTTTTCTTATTACCGAAGAGCTTTATGAAACTATTTCTTTAGAAGATTTTTTCTTGAAAGGGCTGCACAGACAAC
>CAYVAL010000144.1:0-2835 GCA_964449395.1 uncultured Gammaproteobacteria bacterium
CTTAGGTGCAACTAATATCATTCAACCTGGCAGTAGAGTTGAATATAACTATCTTTTTACGGGCTCTGAGGAAGAAATAAATCTAATAAGAGAAACTTTAGAAAAGAATAAGAACCAAGGTGACGATATAGAATCGTTAAATTCAGATACTAGTGCCTTAGGAAGAACTATAGATCGTTCGGAAAATTTCTTTTTACTAGGTGGCTTAATAGCCGTTTTACTTTCTGCCTGTACTATAGGAATTTCTTCACAGAGATTTGCACGCAGACATATTAGCTATGTTGCAATCCTTAAAACACTAGGTATGAATCAATTACAAATTAGAGGTCTTTATTTATTGCTCTTCTTCTACACCACTTTGTTGACACTTGTTTTAGGGTTAAGTTTTGGATGGGTTCTGCAATCTAACTTCATCAGTCTAATGGATTCGTATTTCCCCACTGAACTGCCACTGCCAAGTTTCTACCCTCTTCTAATAACTTGCTTAACAGTTTTAATTTGCCAATTTGGATTTATATATCCACATATATCGAAGTTATTAGATATTTCTCCTATGCGCGTTCTTAAGAATGATATAAGTTTTAATCAAAATACTTTACCTATTTTCATTATGGGGTTATTGGCTTTCTGGTTCCTTCTTTACCTATACACCAATCAAATTGCTTTATCTTTGATAATCTTTATCGGAGTAATCTTTTTTTCATTTATTGGTATAGGTTCCATATATTTATTACTTGGAAAAAAGAAGTTAGGTTTAGGAGCACATGATGCTGTCAGTCTAGCGCTGTCAGAACTTAGAAGAAGAAAATTAAGTAATTCTTTTCAGATTTTTGCCTTTACTGTAGCAATTGGCCTAAGTTTAATTACCTTCTCAGCAAGTAAAAACCTTTTAGGAAGTTGGCAAGATTCTATTCCAGACAATTCTCCTAATAACTTTGCAATCAACATAACGAGTGAAGACAAAGATTCGATGGAACTCTTTTTATCTGAAAAAGAGATAGAAATGAATCTGTTCTATCCTGTTGCTAATGCTCAGATTATCAGAAAGTATGATGAAGAGAATATTATAGACAGAAATTTTAATATCACTTGGTTAAAAGATCTTCCGGAGCAAAATGAAGTAGTAAATGGAAATTGGTTTCAGGATGGTATCCAAAATGGAATTTCTATATCAGATGAAATATCTGAACGGTACGATTTAAATATAAATGATGAAGTTATTATCCAAATGGAAGATGGCTCTATAGAAACCTATATCCAAAGTATTAGGGCAGTAGATTGGGAAAGCTTCTCTCCTAATTTTTTTATTATTGGACATCCTTCCTTATTTTCAGAAAGATCGTCAACATACATAACATCCTTTTATATTCCCGAATCAAAACAAAAAATTGCTGCAGAACTGATGCGAGAGTTTAGGACCGTTTCAGTCTTTTCAATTGAAGAATTATTAAAACAAGTAAGAGATATTGTTAACCAAGTTACTAAGGCACTAAATTCAATATTATTTCTTACGTGTCTTAGTGCCCTATTTTTAGCTTTTTCGGCTTTACAAGATGGATTTGACCAAAGGAGGCATCAATCGGCAATACTTAGAACATTAGGTGCAACAGGAAAATTAGTCAAAACGTCCTCGTTAATAGAATTCTCCATACTAGGAGTGTTATCAGGGCTTCTAGGTTCAATGATCGCTCATACGGGAGTTTACTTTATAGAAACAAGAGTATTTCAAACGATTCCAGGCTTTTATCCTGAAATATGGGTCATGGGACCAATTATTGGAATAGTTATAGTATCTGGTTTATGTCTCTATCTTGTTAATGGCCTGATGAAGCAATCCCCTAAAGACCTTCTAAACCAATAGACATAAAAAAACCTGCACAAGGCAGGTTTTTTTATTTAGCTAGTATTTAGTAAGCACCAAACCTTTTGGTGAATGAAATACCACCCATTCTAGGTAAAGTTGGAACAACTGAGACTAAGAAACCTTGAGTTTCATCTTCAGCGTTAATATTCCTGATACCGATCTCATCTAGAACATTATTAACAAAGAACATGATTTCTAGATCACCTTCATCATTATTCCAAGTAGCTTTCATATCTAACCTGCTCCAAGATGGAGACACGTGGTAAGGCAAGGCACTGTCATTCCAGATAATACTGTCAGTCCAAGACCATCCAACAAGATAGTCAATTGAGCCACCATTAACTTCTTGAGTGTAGTTAGAGTAGATAGACATCTTATTTTGTGGAATTCTTTCCATTCGTCTGCCTTCAACTGGAGATTCCCTCTCTTTAATAGAATATAGAGAACCTGGTGCTTCAGGGTTAACCTCATCGATATTACCTTTGTTACCAAAAGCATCGATTAGTTCTTCGGTGTATCTGGCATCTGTATAGCTGTAATTACCTCCAATGATCCAATTAGGTTGGGGCATATAGATAACTTCCATTTCAAAACCTTTAGTTTCAGCTTCAGGATAAGGCACTACAGAAGTACTTGTGCCACCTAAGAAACTTTGTCCTGCAAACTGTCCATGAATATTTTCGTACTCATACATATAAGTTGATGCATTGATTTGAAGAGTATTGTCCATATAAGAACCCTTATGGCCTAGCTCGTAAGATGTAACGGTCTCAGAATCATAACTAGGAAAAGCCGAGAAGTATCCAAGGTTAAATCCACCAGCCCTATGACCAGTAGTTGCAGATAAATACCAGAGCGCATTATCCGTAGGAGAATAATCTATATTTACTCTATAGTTAGATTCTTCAAATTCTCTTTCCATTGATCTATAAAAAGATCGAGAATAAGGAATCCCTTTAAATCTAATAATC
>CAYVAL010000145.1:0-2768 GCA_964449395.1 uncultured Gammaproteobacteria bacterium
CATCTTAATTTGTTTCAATAGGGATTCGCAATACCTAATTTTTTTAATACTTCAATCTCTAAAGACTCCATTTTCTCAGCCGAAGAGTCTTCTTGGTGATCATATCCAGCCAAATGTAGCAAAGAGTGGAGAATAATATGAGATAAATGGTTTTGTCGGTCTTTATTTTGGTCATCAGCTTCATTAATTATAATTTCAGGGCATATAGCGATATCGCCTAATAATTGCTCCTCAAAATCCAATCCACTTGATGGAAAGGATAGTACATTTTTTGGCTGATCTTTCTTTAGAAATTTTGAATTTAATTCTTTAATTTCATTTTTTGATATGAAGGTAAGATTTACATGCCTGCTTTTAAGTTTTTTTTGTAGCGACGGTTCAGCTAGAACCAAAAGCTCTATAAGCTCTATAACATTTTTCTCAGAGCAACTTAATCCTTCGAGATCTCCAGAAATAAATACATTTGATTCAGGTGTTGTCACTTAATTAACAAACTTTGCATAGGCTTCCACTATTTTTTGAACTAAGCCATGTCGGACGACATCTTTTGTATCAAATTCCACCACACCAATATCATCTACAGATTTAAGTACTTCTAGAGAGTGCACTAAACCCGATAGTGTGTTTTTAGGAAGATCTATTTGTGTGATATCTCCAGTAATAACAACTTTAGAGCCAAACCCAAACCTTGTAAGGAACATCTTCATTTGTTCAACGGTGGCATTTTGGCTCTCATCAAGAATAATAAATGAATTATTCAAGGTTCTGCCTCTCATAAATGCCAAAGGTACAACCTCTATTATATTTCTTTCAAGAAGTTGTGTAGTCTCCTTGTATCCTATCATTTGAAAAAGAGCGTCATAAAGTGGTCTCAAATATGGATCTACCTTTTGACTAAGATCTCCAGGCAGGAAACCAAGCTTTTCCCCCGCTTCTACAGCCGGTCTAACAAGTAATATTTTTTCGACTTCACCTCGAGAAAATTGTTCTACAGCCAAGGCAACTGCCAAAAATGTTTTGCCTGTTCCAGCGGGACCTATTCCAAAGGTTAATACTTTCTTTTTGATAGTCTCAACATAATGATCCTGGTTTCCATGATTAGCTGTGACAATTAGATTAGGAGTTTTTATAACCTGCCTACTAGAGGTTTCTTTTTTTATATTATTTAAATCATTCATTCCTTTTCTTAAGTATAAGTGAACCTCTTTAGAACTTATTATTTTATTTTCATCTAAATCATCATAGATCCGTAGGATGATATCTTTTGCGATCTGGGCGTTTAACGACTCTCCATTGATCTTAAAACTTGGGCCTCTATTTAAGATCTTAATATCTAGCTCGTCTTCTATTTGCTTCAAAATAGAGTTAGTTGGGCCACATAAATCACTTATCTTGTCATGATTTACAGGCTCTAAATGGAATTTCATTAAGTTGTAAAACTAGCTAAGCAGCTACTCCTCTTAAGGATTTATTTTTAGCTTCAACAATTTCAATATCTATGATTTTACCAATTTTTGAAGAATCGGAGCACGAAAAAATAACGACTTTATTATTTTCAGTGCGAGCTTGAAATTCACCAGGATTCTTCTTAGATACCCCCGTAACTAGGCATTTTCTGGTTTGACCGACCATCTTTCTGCTTATACTAAATGCTGAATTTTCTAACTTATGTTGAAGGGCAGAGAGTCTTTCTTTCTTTTCTTCTAAAGGAACATCATCTTCTAGATCTTTAGCGGTTGTATTTGGTCTTGGGCTATAAATAAAGCTAAATGATTCGTCGTATCCAACTCGGTCGACTAAATCAAGAGTATCTTCGAAGTCTTTATCAGTTTCTCCGGGGAATCCAACTATAAAATCAGAAGATATGCTAATGCCCTCTCTTACAGACTTTAATTTATCTATGATTTCAAAATACTCATCCCTGGTGTACCTTCGTCTCATCTTATCTAGAATAGCATTCGAACCGCTTTGAACCGGTAGATGCAAGTAACTTATTAATTCTGGAACCTCAGCATATATATCGATAAGGTCTTGACCGAATTCAAAAGGATGAGAAGTTGTAAACTGAATTCTCTCTATACCAGATATCTGGGCTGATGCTCTTATTAGGTTAGAAAGACCTAGCCCCTTTGTCTTAAGTTTAGAATCCCTATAAGAGTTTACATTTTGGCCAAGAAGATTAATCTCTTTAACTCCCTGTAACGATAAGCCTTCAATTTCTTTCAGAATATCATCTAATGGTCTGCTTATTTCATGACCTCTTGTATGCGGCACTACACAAAATGAACAATACTTATTGCAGCCTTCCATGATTGAAACAAACGCAGAGGGTCCTTCTATTTTTTGATCAGGGAGATGTTCAAATTTCTCTGTTTTTGGAAATGTAATATCGACAGAATTTAATTTATCTTGAGCAATGTTTTTATAAAGATCAGGTACTCTGTGAATTGTTTGAGGACCAAATACTAGGTCAACCTGTGGAGCTCGCTTTATTATATTTTCTCCTTCTTGACTAGCCACACAGCCACCCACACCAATTTTTAGATTTGGATTTTTATCTTTTAACTTCTTCCATCTACCTAATTGATGAAAAACTTTTTCTTGAGCCTTTTCTCTAATAGAACAGGTATTCAGCAATATTAAATCAGCCTCTTCTTCATTTTCAGTAGTCTCAAAACCATGGCTATCACCTAGTAAATCTTGCATGCGTGCAGAGTCATATTCATTCATCTGACAACCGTGGGTCTTGATAAAAAGCTTCTTGGCCA
>CAYVAL010000146.1:0-2765 GCA_964449395.1 uncultured Gammaproteobacteria bacterium
CTAGCAAAGAAGTATTGGCTGTAGGTGCCGACACATGGTCTTTGGATGTGGTTCCACCAATGATTGCAGATGAGCCTTACCCTGGACATGGGATATTACTTCAGGAAAATGGCATTTATATTCTTGAAGCTATGAATACCGGTCCTTTAGTTAAAGATAAGGTAAGTGAATTCTTATTCGTACTAGGCCAAGCAAAGGTGCGTGGCGCAGTACAAATGATTGTAAATCCTGTAGGAATAAGATAACCCTAAACAGTTAACCTTTTATAATCTCAAATAATTTTGCGGTTATGGCATTTGAAGTTTTATACAGTTCTTGAGGTTGGTGCATGCGATTGCATAAAAAACCATATCCAAGTTGGTTTTCGACATCTCCAAACGCCACGCAACCTCCAACTCCACAATGTCCAAAAATTGATTTAGGATGACCTGGCTGGCCAATGGTTGTCATGCCCAGTCCTAAATCAAACCCTACGCCAATATTTATTTCCGCTCCAAATAAAACTGTATCTGGTCCTTTAGAAAGAGGAGTAAGACATAAATCCAATGTTTCTTTTGAAAAAATTTTCTTTCCTTCTCTTTCACAACCGGTACTCAAAATACCAAATAACTTAGCTAATGACTCTGCTGTACCGTGTCCATTTGCAGATGGAATTTCTGCCTGCCTCCATTCACTGGTATTAGTAAGGTCTTGATCTTCAAATGATTCAAATGCCACCTGGTAATCTCCTCCTTTGAGTATTCCTTTAATTAATTTTAATTGGTCTGGAAGAAGGAAATCTGGCATATAAGGTAATAGCTTCAGTATCATTGATTCAGATCTAGGGTCTGCAAGAATATCTGAGCACCTGCCAAGATCTTCATCTTTAAGACCAATCTTGAAATCAATTCCAAAGGGTTGGGCAATTTCTTCTTCAAAATATTTACCGACAGAACGTCCATCTACTCTCCTGATTATTTCTCCTACCAGCCAGCCATAAGTTAAAGCATGGTAACCCTGAGATGTTCCTGGAACTCGGAAAGGAGCTTGAGATGCCAAAGCATTCGTCCAACTATCCCAATCTGATAATTTAAAATCAGGCATACCTCCCTGAAAACCAAACATACCAGCACGATGGCACATAAAGTCACTTACTTTTGTGTTCTCTTTTCCTTCGCAGGCATATTCTGGCCAGTAATCAGAAACATTTTTTGACAAGTCTAGCTTGCCTTGGTCTACAAGGCGCGCAATACAAATAGCTGTAATAGCTTTAGTTGTAGAAAAAACATTAAGTATAGTGTTATTCGTCCATGGATCTGTGCCCTCTCGATCTTTATAACCTCCAATAAGATTAACCACCATTTTTCCTTGGTGTTCTATAGCTATATTTGCACCCGTATCAAAACCACTTGAAACAGCATCTTCAAAAATATCTTGTATCTCTGAAAATGCAGGATCGCAAACCCCGGTAACAATAACTTCACTCATATCAATCTCCCCATTTATAAATTCTTAAAAATTTAAGTTTTGTTCATCCAATAGATGGACTTCCCCTTTCGAATTAGCCAGTCTTATTGGTAAAATTTTCTTATATTCTGGGCTATCGTACCAATTGTAAAAAGCTTCATCACTCTCAAACTTAATAACAACCATTCTTTGATCTCTTGTTTCGCCTTCTATTGCCTTTGGCGAATCATCTACTGCCAATACTTCAATTCCCATTTCTAAAAACATGGGTAGAACGACATTTTGATATTCTAAATAACCTTGCTCATCTTCAATATTAATCATTGCCACCATAATTTTACTCATCTTATTTCTCCTTTTTTAATTAAAGACTCTTCCTGAGATTAGAACTCGTCCTTATATCTTTGTAAAGCTCAGGCAAAAAACTAACAAGATGGTTCATTTCTTCATAACAATGCCTTAGAAGATCTGTAGCTAATTTAGTATTGATAAATGAACCTTTCAAAAACTGAATTTTAGATAAATAAGTTAAGAAAAAGTTTATCAACTTATTATCATGCTCTAAATTACTTCCAAGCCAAAAATAACTATGCATCTCACTTCCGATATCTTTAATTTCTACATAATGAAGCAAGTTTGCTATTTTTACTCCAGTCTCCATGTCCGTTACTCTTGCACATATAGCAGTACAGGAATCTACATCAAGACCTCCAAGACCAAACTCTTTTGGATCTAAAAAGGATATACATAATTTGGAATATTTTTTCCCTATGTATTCTTCAACGTAAGAGTTAATTCCTATATATCGTTCTTTATCGCTATTTAAATTTGATCTGTCTTGAGTTAATTTTGAAGAGACGTGATCAAGCGGATGCCATAGTTTATATCTTTCAGAATCGGGTAAATGCCATGCAAACCACCAATCAATCATCAGAGGTGTCACTGCAGGCATTAAGGTTGTGCATTTTACAAAATAAGAACTGTTCTTATCTCTATAAACGCCATCATGAATATCTAATTTAACGATTTCGTCACAATGACTGGGGTCATGAAAGTCCATTAAGACTGCTTCCTTAGAAAGGGAAGATATAACTGAAGAGGATAAAGGGGATAAAGGTTTTTTGTACTTAGATAAATCCATCTAATTTATTTAAGTTTTTTTCTTATTACGAATGTGTATGGCCTTGGAATTCATGGCTAAAGTTGCTTCATGAAGAGCCTCTGAAACCGTTGGATGACTAAATATAGAAGAACTAAAATCTTCTGAGCTCATATCAGCATCCATTGCAATTAATCCTTGTTGCAATATTTCAGAAGCT
>CAYVAL010000147.1:0-2748 GCA_964449395.1 uncultured Gammaproteobacteria bacterium
TCTGTAAATCCAATTGATCTTATGAAGATAGAAGGTTACGGGAAAGTAATTTTTGAAAAACAAAGAAAAAATGCATTTCCATGGATTCTAGGATCAGACTTTTCAGGCAGTATTGAGAAAGTTGGTTCAAAGGTTGGTAATTTCAAAAAAGGAGATAATGTTTGGGGTTGTACGTCAAATGCAAATTCTGGAACTCATTCTGAATATGTTTGTATCGATGTTGATGAAGTCACCCATAAACCAGATGTTATATCTCACTTAGAGGCAGCTTCTTTACCTTACGTTGCATTGACAACTTGGTCAGCATTGGTCAGATGGGCAGGCTTACGACCTCAAGATTTAAAAGAGAAAAGGGTATTCATACAAGGTGGGGCAGGTGGTGTGGGATGTTTCTCTATCCAATTATTTAAGAGTCTGGAGTGCGAGGTTGCTGTAACCTGTAGTAAAAAAAATATTGATTTGGTCAAATCCTTGGGTGCAGATCAAGTGATAGACTACAACGAAGAGTCTTTTTATGAGAGTTTAAAAGAATTTGATATCGCCTATGACTTACTGGGAGACCATGTTTTGAAAAATTCGGTTGATAAATGTTGCAGTATTTTAAAATTAAGCTCTGAATCACATTACATCACGTTAACTCACCCGCTCGTAAACACATTAGATGCTAAAGGACTTTTACTTGGAGGTCCACATGCATACTTTTTAAGACAGAAACAAAGAAAAAAATATCAACCCATTAATGTTCATTGGTCAATCTACCGTCCAAGTCTTTCTGGGTTAGAGCAGTTATCATCCCTTGTGCAAGAAGAATCCATTAAACCGGTAATAGATTCTGTTTATTCGCTTAATGACTTAGCTGCAGCTCATCAAAAAGTCTCTACCGGTCATGTAAGTGGAAAAGTAGTATTAGATCATCCTGAATGAAATGACTAATTTAAGTGTTAATGTTAATAAAATAGCTTGGTTAAGGAATGCTAGAGGGGAAGATCGCCCGAATTTAATTGAGACCTCTAAGATTCTTATAGAAGCAGGCATTCAAGGATTAACTGTTCACCCTAGACCAGATCTAAGGCATATAACACCCGATGATGTTTACGATCTTTCATTGCTATGTAAAGATCATGATATTGAATTTAACATTGAAGGTAATCCTTATTCGGAAGAGACGACACTCTATCCTGGATTTCTACAGTTAGTAAAAGCAATTGAACCAGATCAGTGCACTTTAGTGCCAGACGCAATTGATCAACTCACTTCAGATCATGGTTGGGATTTACATTTAAAGGATCATAATTCAATTAAAAATATAATAGCGCAAATACGCACAAGTAAAACTCGTGTAAGTTTTTTTGTAGATCCTGTTAAGGAGCATATAGAAGCAATCAAAGCTGTAGGTGGAGACAGAATAGAGCTCTACACAGGACCATATGCAGCAAATCCTACAAAGACAGTTTTAGCTTCATATCAAGAGGCTTACCAGTTAGCAAAAAATATTGGGCTAGATGTTAATGCTGGTCACGATCTTGACTTAAACAATCTTAAAGAATTTTTATCTAAAGTTCCTGCAGATGAGGTAAGTATTGGTCATGCCTTGATATCTGACTCTTTGATTTATGGAATTAAAAAAACCACTAGAAAATATCTAGAGTTGTGTAAATAGGTTAAAATACTCAAATGACTATAATTGAAGAATTAGAACAACAAGTTAAAGAAAATCCTGTCTTGTTGTACATGAAAGGATCTCCTGAGGCACCACAGTGTGGATTTTCATCTAAAGCCTCCCAAATTTTGATTGCTTGTGGCAAACCATTTTCTTTTGTTGATATTCTTTCTAACCCTGAAATAAGAGCTAATCTTCCTCAATTTTCTAATTGGCCTACTTTCCCACAATTATTTGTTAATGGAAAGCTTGTAGGGGGTTGCGATATAATCACTGAACTTCATGAATCCGGTGAGCTTCAACCTATAATTGATTCTGCAGATATAAGTTCATAAAAAATATAGTTTTCTTATCTTCTTTTGTTAGAATAAATTTTCTACCGGGGGGAGAAATATGCATAAATTTATACCAGCTTTTGAGTTAAAAGACTCTGTACTAAAAAAGGCTCTATCTTTTAGTGGCCTTGCGACATTAGGACTTGTTCATTCAAGTGACATAGCGGCTGATGAGCCCACAAGCATATCCAATGATGTAGAGGAAATAATAGTTACCGCCTCTAAAAGAGAATCTAAAATTGAAGATTTACCTATGAGCGTTCAAGCGATAGCAGGCTCACGACTAGAAAGTGCTAACGTAAATGATTTCATGGATTATGCTGAATTAATACCTTCGCTTTCTTATATCCAATATGGTCCCGGAAGATCCGCCTTTTATATTCGTGGAACCTCGGATGGTAATTTCGGTAACTTGGCAGGTCCAAATACCACAGTTGCAATGTATATAGATGAATCCCCCATTAATACTGTTGGTTTAAACCCTGATTTACATATTTACGATATGGAAAGAATAGAAGTCCTGAATGGCCCTCAAGGTACTTTATATGGTTCCAGTGCTCAAGGTGGAACAGTTAGATTGATAACCAACAAACCCCAGAGAGATGAATTCGAAATGGGTGCTGAGTTAGATATATCTCAAGGTTCTGATGTCGATAACTCAGAAAGCATTGAAGCCTTCGTTAATATGCCTATCTCAGAAAATTTGGCAGCAAGAGTTTCAGCTTACAATGTAACAGAAGGTGGTTTTATTGA
>CAYVAL010000148.1:0-2726 GCA_964449395.1 uncultured Gammaproteobacteria bacterium
AAACGCTCTTTTCAGCGTAGTTTGAGAAAAGATAGAATTTTTTAGAGTCATCCAGGTCAAGACCAATATTAGCAATAAATTTGTAATCGTCAGTTACCTGAGGAGATCCCCAAACTTGAGCTTCACCATTACCAAAAGGATGTTTCCATACAGGAACACCAGCATCAATTAGAGATTGTGCATCTCCACGTTGAGCGCTTCTGGCAGTTGGATCTTGCTCTTGAATTTCCATAGAAAGGTTTGCATAGCCGTTTTCAGTGAAAGGCATACCTAAGTTAGCAGCTATTCTCCACGTATCACCATCACCTTCACTATATTCACCATTTCTAATTTCTAACCTTGCTCCTTCTGCATCATCATTCAAAACAAAGTTTAAAATACCTGCAATTGCATCTGATCCGTATTGAGCTGCAGCTCCATCACGCAGAACTTCTACTTTCTTAAGAGCAATAGAAGGAATAGCAGAAATGTCTGGACCTTGAGCTCCATCAGCAATTCCACCACCGAGGAAAGATATTACTGAACCTCTGTGTCTTCTTTTGCCATTTACCAAAACAAGCATATTGTCGGGCGGTAGGCCTCTAAGGTTAGCTGGTCTTATAAGAGTTGCAGCATCACTTATTGGTTGAGTATTCACATTAAAAGAAGGGACAAGTGTTCTAATCATATAGTCCATGTCCGCTCCACCCTGATTTTTTATATCTGAACCAGATATAACATCTACAGGTGCGGGAGAATCTCCCACTGATCTAGCGTCTCTCCTAGAACCTACAGCTACAACTTCTTCAATCTCATCAGCCGCAGCGATGAAAGAAGGAATTACAGGTAAGGTCAAAAGCGAAAAAGAGATAGCTAAACTACCAAATTTTGTTCTAAACATAACGTTTACCCCAAAGTTAATTAATAAAATGCTTAAAGCCTATAGGTAGAGATGTAAAAGAATGGCATAAGTGGCATTCCGTTTTAGCCATTTTTTTTACATCGCTGCAATAGGATCAAAGCACGATGAAACCATTTTATAGAGCGTTGTGACCATATGCAAACTATAATATGAAATAAAATTGAACTGAAATTAAATATGTACCTTTTTGTATGTGTACCTTATGGAATATAGATCTAAAATTGCCTCTTTAGAAGATATAACTGCAATAAAAGAACTGATTTCTTTATCTATTGATAAGAATATGGGCAAATTACTCTCTGATAAAGAAATGGAAGCTTCAAGGGAATCTATGGGTCTTGATACACAATTAATTAAGGATCGAACTTACTTTTTGATTTACAAAAATAATCTTTTAATAGGTTCAGGATGGTTTAGCTTTAGAGAGACTCTTTTTGGCGGTAATCATACACCTAATCGTTCTGATAATTTATTAGACCCTAATAAGCATTCTGCAAAGATTAGGGCAATGTATACTCATCCAAACTGGACAAGGCAGGGAGTGGGAACATACATATTAGATTTAGCGGAAAAAGAAGCTAAGAAATTAGGTTTTAAGAGTTATGAATTAATGGCCACCATATCTGGAATATTACTTTATGAAAAAAGAGGATACGAAGTGATGGAAGAAGTAGATTACATCAGTGAGAGTGGCAATAAAGTATGTATGTATCATATGAAAAAAATTAAAAAATGAACCTAGATCAATTAAACATATTTAACGAACCTTTAGAGGAATGCAGTAATGAACCTAAGACAGGTTTTTTTAGAACTGGGTGTTGTGAAACGGATGCACAAGATATTGGTACACATACAGTCTGTGCAATAATGAATAAAGAATTTTTACAATTTAGTTTAAATCAAGGAAATGACTTGATAACCCCTGTTGTAGATTTTGACTTTCCTGGTTTAAAACCAGGTGATAGATGGTGTTTATGTGCCAATAGATGGCTCGAAGCCTTTGAAGCCGGTTTTGCACCTCAGATTATTGCTAGGGCAACTAATATCAAAACATTAGATATCATTCCTTTAGACAAGATAAAACTATTTGCTATAGATATTGCATGAATCAAGATCTGATTTTTATGAAGAGGGCATTTCTTCAAGCTCAAAAAGCATATGATGAAGATGAGGTTCCTGTAGGAGCAGTGTTAGTCAAAGATGGCGAAATCATAGCTGAAAGTTACAATAAATTAATACAATTAAACGATCCTACATCTCATGCAGAGATTAATGTAATAAGAAAAGCTTCTCAGGTTTTAAACAACTACAGGCTAAACAACACCTCCTTATACGTTACGCTTGAGCCTTGTCTTATGTGTTGTGGCGCCATGATTCATGCAAGAATAGAGAATCTAATTTTTTCTACAAAAGATCCTAAGTCAGGAGCCGTAATAAGCAATGCCAAGGCTTTAGATTATAATTTTATAAATCACAAAGTGACATACTCATATGGGCCTCTCAAAGAGGAGTCCTCTTTATTGTTAAAAAAGTTTTTCTCAGAAAAAAGACTATAAGTTAAATTGAGTCCAGATAGGCGCATGATCTGATGGCTTTTCTAGTCCTCGAATTTCGTAGTCTATGCCAGCAGCCTCAACAAGATTATCCAGTTTTTTTGTTACCCATATATGATCTATTCTCAAACCTCTTTTTGGATTATCTTCAAAACCTTTGCTTCTGTAATCAAACCAGCTAAATTCTGAATTTTCATCAGGATATAAAGTTCTATACGAATCATACAACCCCCAAGATGTTAGGTCTGCGAGCATTTCTCTCTCTTCTGGAA
>CAYVAL010000149.1:0-2725 GCA_964449395.1 uncultured Gammaproteobacteria bacterium
AGAAACCCTTCTCGTTGCAACCTTGGTAAGAGACATTCAGTTTTATGTTTTCATTTTTCAACTTTATTTCTTGACTCACAGAATTAAAATAAACAACTACCTCACCAAAATAAATATCATTAATCTGGTTAGGACTACCGGTAATTTTTATTGAACCTATATTCCCTGTTTCAGAATAGATATTAAATTTATCTTTATACAGAAAGCAGTTTTCTTTCATGTCCCATCTAAGTATGATGCGATTCTCTGAATGCTTATTAACACTTAATTTGAAGGCCTCATCAGCAGGAAGAATTTCATCTTGAGTTAGTTGATCTAAAGGAGAGCTTGTTAAAAGACTTATGGAAGAAAATAAACTAAAGATAATAATGATTAATGCATTTAGGTATGTCTTTTTAAGTTTCTTCATTTTCTTTTTAACGAATTGCTCAGAGTCTCAATCCACCGAAGTTATTATAAAGGATCCTCATCTATATGTACCTCTTGAAGGTTCTACGATGACAAGTGGATACCTTAGTATTACAAATACCTCTGGTAAAGCTATTGAAATTAATGGTATTGATTGTTTACAAATAAGAGCTGAAATTCATGAAACTTCATTAAATGCTCAGGGTACAATGAAGATGAAGAAAGTAGATTCTTTCCTTTTAAAACCAGGAACCAGTTCTATTTTTGTACCTGGGGGCAAGCATGTAATGTTCTGGGGTTTGAATAATTATGACAATGAACACCTTAAATGTAATTTTATAGTCGCAGACGGAGATGCAATAGAAATTAATTTTCTGGTACAAAAGCGTGGATAAGATACTTGAAATAAAAAATTTAGTTATAGATTTTGAATCTAAAGATTCAACTTTTAGAGCTGTAGATGATATTTCTTTAAAAATTGAGAAAGGAAAAACCCTCTCTCTTGTGGGTGAGTCTGGGTCGGGTAAATCTGTTACAGCTTTATCTGTTTTACAGCTTTTACCGGAAGGTACAGTCAGGTATTCAGATAATTCATCTATTACATTCGAAAATGAAGAAATTATAAATTCTTCTAAGCGTTTTTTAACGTCTCTAAGAGGCAATAGAATCTCAATGATATTTCAAGAGCCTATGACTTCTCTTAACCCGTATCAGAAAGTTGGTTTTCAGATTGATGAAACTCTCATAATTCATAGGAATTTAAATAAAAAGGAAGCAAGAACTAGAACGATAGATCTATTGAAGAAGGTAAGAATTCCTGAACCTGAAACGAAGGTTGATTCCTATCCTCATCAGTTGTCCGGAGGGCAAAGGCAAAGAATCATGATTGCAATGGCATTGGCCAATGAGCCGGAACTTCTCATAGCAGATGAACCAACTACAGCTTTAGATGTAACCGTTGAAAAGACTTTACTCGAACTATTGTCTGACCTGCAAAAGGAGTTTGGTATGTCTATCTTGTTTATTACACATGATCTGAATATCGTTAAGAAATTCTCTGATGAGGTTTGTGTCATGAAAGACGGTAAGATAGTTGAATCTGGGGAAGTGCAAAAACTCTTCGATAATCCGCAACATCCTTACACGATCAAGCTACTGAATTCTATACCTGGTAAGAAAGACTTAATGAACCTCGAAAAAAATATTCTACTAGAGGCAAGTGAGGTTGATATAAATTACCCAATATCAAAAAATTTATTTGGCAAAACTGTTGAATTTTTAAATGCTGTAAAAAAAGTAAATATTAATATTTATAGCGGGTCAACTACTGGTTTGGTTGGAGAGTCAGGATCCGGTAAATCTTCCCTAGCTCGGGCGCTTCTAGGTATTGAAAAATCCTATGGAAAAATTATTTTTGATAATAAAAATATAAATGAACTCAGTCAAAATGAAACAAGAAGTTTCAAAAAAGATTTTCAAATTGTATTTCAAGATCCTTTCGGGTCTCTATCTCCAAGGATGACTATAGGAGAAATTGTAGGTGAAGGATTAAAAGTGCATGCCCCAGCTTTAACCAAGTTTGAAAGGAAAGAGAAGATAATTAAAGCGCTTGAAGATGTAGAGCTTGAATCTTCATCATTTTCAAGATTCCCGCATGAGCTCTCTGGAGGCCAAAGGCAAAGGGTTGCTATTGCGAGAGCTATCATACTAGAACCCAAGCTTATTTTATTAGATGAACCTACTTCGGCTCTAGATGTTTCTATACAAATGCAAATACTTCACCTCCTTAAAGATTTGCAGTCGAGGCTTGGACTTGCTTATCTTTGTATAAGTCATGATCTTAAGGTCATACGATTCTTGTCTGATTATGTATATGTTATGAAGGATGGAATTATTGTTGAAGATGGAATCTCAGAAGATCTATTTGAGTCACCAAAGCATATTTACACACAGGAGCTCCTGGAAGCTTCAATAGTGTGAGTTATAGAATAATAAGTTTCTAATTTATAATTTGAATATGTCAAAAGATAAAAGAAAGTACTCTTCAGAAATAGTGGATGGAGTAGAGCAGGCACCTTCAAGAGCTATGCTTCGAGCTGTAGGGTTTGAATCTGAAGACTTCAATAAACCTCAAGTGGGTATAGCTTCTACATGGAGTATGGTGACTCCTTGCAACATGCACATAGATAAACTTGCCGAATCTGCAGCAATTGGAGCAGATTCATCAGGATCTAAAGCGGTAATTTTTAATACAATTACAGTATCGGATGGCATATCTATGGGAACAAAAGGGATGAGATACTCTCTTGTCTCTAGA
>CAYVAL010000150.1:0-2711 GCA_964449395.1 uncultured Gammaproteobacteria bacterium
GACGCATGTTACCTTTCGTTATATTAATACTTTCCAGTTCATCGTCTTCAATCTGAATCTCAACATCTATTAAAGCGTTACCAAATCCATATATTCTATTCATTTGGTCTATAATCATACCGAGATATATCAATTACAAAATATAAATTTAAATTGCATACGCCTTTTTCTATTATTTCACTTTCTGATTTTGATAAAGACAGTTCTTCCTTTTCAGAGGAATTGGGAGCTAATTTAAGAAAGTGGGGTTTTTGTGGCATTAAAGACCACGGTATAGATACGCAACTGGTAAAAGAAGTTCAGAATATTTTTAAGGGTTTCTTTAATTTACCAGAAGAAGATAAGTTGCATTTCTTTAATCCTGATTTAGGCGGAGCAAGAGGTTATACACCTTTCAAGATAGAAACTCCAAAAGATGCTAATAAACCAGATTTAAAAGAATTTTGGCATGTTGGAAGAGAATTGGATTCAATCGATCCTTTCAGGCAATGGATGCCAGATAATATTGATATACCTTCTATTCCCAACTTCAAAGATAAAACTAATGAATTATTCCTGCAATTTGATCATCTAGGTAGTTCACTGCTCCAAGCAATAGCCATACATTTAGGTCTAGAGAATAACTATTTTGATCCTCATATAAATAAAGGTAATAGTGTTATGAGAGTAATTCATTATCCTCCAATTGAATCCACTCAAGAAGGAGAAAGAGCAGGAGCTCATGAGGATATCAATTTAATTACTTTACTTATAGGAGGGCAACAGGCTGGATTAGAAATTTTATCCAAAGAGGAAGGGTGGTTGCGAGCTTCTGTTGAGGAGGATGTCATTATTTGTAATATAGGAGATATGCTTCAAAGATTTACAAACAATAATTTGAAATCAACTACCCATAGGGTTAGGGCAGTAGGAGGGGAGGCATCTAGTTCTAGATATTCTATTCCATATTTTTTTCATCCTAATCCTGATTGGTATATTGAAACTCTTGAGAATCAAATTGATGAAGATAATCCAAATAATTATCCAGACGGAATTTTGTCAGAAGATTATCTGCAAGAAAGGTTAAAAGAAATTAAACTAGTCTAATGGAATATTTACAATCAACTGTAGGATTTTTTGCCTTACTCAGTCTTGGTGCAATTTTTAGTGAGAACATAAAATCTATCAATCTTAAATATGTTATTAGTGGTGTTGTTATACAGCTTGTTTTGACAATCCTGCTAACCAGAATAGATTTTATAGGTTCTTTTTTTAGTGTGCTTTCTGATGGTGTGATGGTTTTAAAGGCTGCAAATGACTATGGTACTGGTTTTGTCTTTGGTTATCTTGCAGATGGAGCGCCCGGAGCTCCTTTTGATATAACAAATCCTAGCGGCACTTTCATTTTTGCTTTTGGTGGTTTAACACTAGTTATATTGATGTCTGCTATTTCAGCTCTTCTGTGGCACTTAAAAGTTATTCCGGTTATCGTAAATGCTCTCTCTTTGCTATTCAAAAAACCCTTAAATGTAGGCGGTCCGATTGGATTGGGTGCAACGGCGAATGTCTTTTTAGGTCAAGTTGAAGCTCCATTACTGATAAGACCATACCTTGCTTCAATGACCAGACATGAGCTTCTAGTAATCATGACTGCCGGTATGTCTACAATAGCGGGGTCAGTTATGGTTGTGTATACCACCATGTTAACTCCTGTTTATGGAGCTGGATTAATAGGCCACTTCTTAACAGCATCCTTAATTTCCATTCCTGCTGCGATTATGTTCGCTAATATGATGATTCCGAGTGAAGAAAAGACTGAATTTCCACAAAATAATTCTGAATCGCTTTACTCGAGTAGCATGGATGCGATTACTCAAGGAACAAAAAATGGTCTAGAAATGTTTCTAAATATCATTGCCATGCTTATTGTGGTAATGGCCCTAGTATTTTTAATAAATTCTATATTAGGACTTCTTCCTCATTTTAATGGCTCAGCAATAACTTTAGAATTAATTCTTGGTTATATCTTTGCGCCTCTCGCTTGGTGTATGGGTATACCTTGGAGCGAATCAATTATGGCCGGACAATTATTAGGAATAAAAACAGCTTTGAATGAATTCGTAGCATATATAAACCTAGCAGACACCGCTACTTATGAATTAGGAGATAAAAGTAGACTCATTATGCTTTATGCGCTGTGTGGTTTCGCTAACTTCAGTAGTGTTGGTATTCTGTTAAGTGGCATGAGCGCGATGATCCCTGAGAGGAGAATGGATTTAATTTCTGTTTCTGGAAAGGCTTTATGGGCAGCTCTTTTAGCTTCTTGTATGACAGGATTTATGGTTGGTATATTTCATACCTAACCTATATCCTTCTCTTTAAAGTGTTTTCTGCAAACTGAAACATATTTCTCTTCACCACCTATATCAATTTGACTGCCATCCTCAGCAATTTGACCTTGTTCGTTCAGCCTTAAGACCATCGTAGCTTTTCTTCCGCAATGACAGACTGTTTTAATTTCTTTGAGATTATCTGCCCAGGCCAATAAGTATTTACTACCTTCAAAAAGGTTACCTTGGAAATCCGTTCTAATTCCAAAAGTTAATACAGGAATATTCAATAGATCTACTATATCTCCCAATTGCCTTACTTGTTTTTTTGTTAAAAATTGAGCTTCATCAATTAGCACGCAATCGACTTCTTTCTTATTTTTTTTATTTAGAATTTCTTTG
>CAYVAL010000151.1:0-2709 GCA_964449395.1 uncultured Gammaproteobacteria bacterium
ATAGATTCGGCTTGAGTGCCCTTGCCAGCCCCTGGAGGACCTAAAAGGATTATATTCATAATGATTCTCCTATTACAAATGCAGTAGAAATATTTCTGGTATCAGTAATCGTGACATGCAAATAATGCATATCTAATGTGTTACTGATCTTTTGCGTATTGCCAGATAATTTTATGTAGGGTTTACCTTTTTTGTCTCTTAAAACTTCTATTTCTTTTAAAGACACCCCATTACTAAAACCTAAACCGAGAGCCTTAGACAGAGCTTCTTTACAAGCAAAATTATTTGATAAGTATCTTACTTGTTGCGCCGCTCCTGATTTGGAAGTCATTTCCTTTAATTCATTTGGACCTAACACTCTGTTTTGAAATTTTTTTCCATATTTTGAAAATATTTCAGACACCCTGCCCTTCTCAACAGAATCTATTCCTATACCTTTGATCATTCTAATTTTTAGTTAAGTACTTTCTAATGTTTAGAGTTTTATTGCCCAGATGATAGTCTAATGCAGAGCGCATTATAATCTTAGAGGCATCTCTTGTAGTTTTTTTTTCAAACTTGCCTTCACTAAAATTAATTATATCTTGTCCCAAAAAACTATTATGGGAAATATTAGTTTCTGCAATCAAAGAAAAGCCTTTATCTGGATCAAATCGGTAATGATCTTTGCTTTGTAACTTAGAATTACTTTCTGCCTCCCTCGTAAGGTCAATACCGTAACCCATTTCCTGGAGTAAATTGAGTTCAAAGTTTCTTAAATACTTTTCTATATGATTGATAGTGTTATTGTTAGTTAAATTACTTAAAAGAGCTTCGTATTCAACAAATATACTTTCATGTGGATCTTCTTTCTCGGTTGCTTTGCTGATAAGTTCATTTAGATAAATTATAGAATTTAGTGAAGTCCCATCAGAAACAGAAAAATGCTCAACTATCTCTACTGAGGATAGAGTCTTTAATTCACTTTTACCCGACATAGAGACAACTAATTTTGATGCGGGTGTTAATACACTTCTTAATGGGCTCTTGGGTCTTTTTGCACCTTTAGCTATTGCGTTTAATCTGCCATAAGACTTGGTAAAAAAATCAATAATAAGACTGGTTTCTTGATAAGACCTTGTATGCAGAACAAAAGCTGGCTCTAAAGAGATCTTATTTATCAAGATCGTATCCCATTGAAGGAAGCACAGATTCATTATCTGACCAACCACTTTTTACTTTAACCCAGGTTTTTAGCATTATCTTTGAATCCAACAATTCTTCTAATTCAATTCTTGATGCTGTACCTATTGACTTAAGTCTAGAGCCTGATTGACCAATCAGCATCCCTTTTTGGCTTTGTTTCTCTACATATATAACAGAATCAATATGAATGATTTGCTTAAGCTCAGAAAATCTTTCTATGGAAACACTGATTCTATAGGGTAATTCGTCGCCCAGTTTATTTATGCATTTCTCTCGTATAACCTCGCTTGCTAAAAACTTCTCAGAGATGTCGGTCACTTGATCTTCAGGATAAAGATGACCCCCTGAGGGTAATTTGGCATGCACTAGGCCCACAAGCTCTTCTACTCCCATGCCTTTTAAGGCGCTGATTGGGATAATATGGCTAAAAATAGAATCTTTATTACGTTCCTCTATAAAAGGTAAAAGTAAGTTCTTATCGTTCAACTTATCAATTTTATTGATTACCAGAATAATTGAAGTTTCTTGCGAGATAGACTGAACTCTCTCAAGGTCTTCTGAGGACCAGTTTAAGTTATCAACGACATAGAGAACTATATCAACACCGCGCATAGCATTGGCGGCTACCTTATTCATATAGCGATTTAAGGCTCTTTTCTGACCAGAATGAAACCCTGGAGTATCAACAAATATTATTTGATGATTACCATCAGTTTTGATGCCAAGGAACCGATGTCTGGTTGTTTGTGGTTTTCTAGAAGTAATCGCAATCTTTTGACCCAGAATGTTATTGAGCAGAGTCGATTTACCGGCGTTAGTTCGACCTACTATAGAAACGTATCCTGATTTGAGCTTTTCAGACATCTTTTTGAATCAATTCGAGCATATTTTGAGCCGCATCTAACTCGGCACCCTTCCTGGTATTTCATTTACCTTGAACTTCGAAGTTAGTCTTATCAATGGAACACAGGACTTCAAAATAATTTATCTCTTTATGGTGGGTGCTATCCGATAATTTATAAAGCGGTAAAGATCTATATTTTTTTTGAGTAAGCTCTTGTAAGGTAGATTTAGGGTCTTTGAATTCAGTATCTTCTTGTAATTTTTGAAAATCTTTTACAAATAAAACACTTAATATCTCTTTTGTTTTAGAGTAATTTGAATCCAAAAAAATAGCACCCACTATGGCCTCGAAGGTATTTCCTAATATTGAATTACCCGTAACTTTTTCTCCCTTACCCAAATGAATATATTGAGCTATATCAAGATTTTCTGCTACTGAATTTAAATTTTCTCTACTTACGATGCTTGCTTTGAATCGTGTTAGTTTTCCTTCATCAATTTCTTTAAATGAAGTGTATAACTTTTCTGATACATAAAGGTTTAATATTGCATCACCCAAAAACTCCAATCTTTCATTATTATCTTTTGAGAGACTTTTGTGAGTTAAGGCAAGTTTAATAAGATCAAGCTCATTAAAAGAATAACCAAGAGCAGAAAGTAAATCTTTCATTATAAGATCTT
>CAYVAL010000152.1:0-2680 GCA_964449395.1 uncultured Gammaproteobacteria bacterium
ACGTCAGTTGATTCTTCTATAATTCCAACTGCATCTATACCAGGAGTATGTGGATAAGTTCTTGTAACTCCCGGAGAACCAGAAGCAGACAAAGCATCCTTATAATTTAGTGAAGAATAATTTACTTTAATCAGCAATTCACCTTCCGGAAGATCATCTTTATTTTTTTCAATAATGGAAAGTTTATTGCCTTGTTCTGTTTTAGCAGACTCTAATGCTTTAAATGTTTTCATGATGTAAACCTGTCCCTGTTGATTAAATCATAGAATTTGAAAAGAGTTTTTTCGATTATTAGTTGCATCGAGAAAGCGAACCTTTCGGTAAGATTTTTCTTTTCAACAAATTCTATTTCAAATAATTTTGCTTCTTTCGATAAGTTCACTAGGTAATTATCTGAAGTTTCCAAAGAATCTACTAATCCCACCTTAACTGCTTCTTCTCCTTGCCAAACTTCACCGGTAGCAACAACTTCTGTATCAACTTGAGGTCTTTGTTCTTTGACAAAGTTTTTGAAAATCAGATGTAAATCTTCTAATTCAGATTTAAATTTTTCTCTGCCTTCTTCAGTATTTTCGCCCAAGGTTGTTAATGTTCTCTTGAATGCTCCTGCAGTATGCATTTCAAAATCAATAGAATTCTTTTTCAAGAGCCTATGAAAATTGGGAAGTTGAGCAATTACACCTATAGAGCCAACAATAGCCCAAGGTGCTGCAATTATTTTAGTAGCAACACAAGACATCAAATATCCTCCGCTAGCCGCAACTTTATCTATGCATACTGTGAGGTTGATATCATTATCGACTAATCTCTTTAGTTCAGCAGCACACAGTCCGTAAGCGTAAGCTGAACCTCCCCCACTCTCAACTCTAAGCACAACTTCTTTACATTCACTTTCAGATAACAGAATTGAATTTACTTCTTGTTTAAGTTTTTCCACTTCTGAGGCTTGTATGTCGCCATTAAAATTTAAAACAAATACGGCTTCCTCTTTTTCAGCCTTATTTTTTTTCTTCTTGTCTTTAGATAGCTCTTTGTTAAATTTTTTAAGTTCCTTAGGGTTCATAAGAGAACTCTTTAAGGCGTTTCCCATATCCTCGAACTTATCCGAAAGATTAGTAATTGAAAGTTTACCTTTTGGCTGACTCTTGTTCTTTGAAGAGCCGATAATTAATAAAAGCGGTAGAGTTATAGCCAGAGCTATTGTGAATACCTTCAAAAGGAAAATTAGATAATCAACCAGGATTTCCATTTATTTTGGTTGCATCCTAATACCGCCATCCAGTCTTATTGTCTCTCCATTTAGAAAAGGATTCTCAACAATATGCTTGGTTAATGCTGCATATTCTGAAGGGAAACCTAGTCGTTTAGGAAATTGAGTCATCTCGATAAGCGGATTTCTGACTGCATCTGGAGCCATAGCCATAAGAGGTGTATCAAAAATTCCTGGGGCAATTGTATTTATCCTAATTCCCATTCTTGCTAGATCACGAGCGATTGGAAGAGTCATACCAACTACACCGCCTTTGCTAGCGCTATAAGCAGCTTGACCTATTTGACCATCAAAGGCCGCTACTGAAGCTGTATTTATAATTACTCCACATTCTCCATCAGAATTAGGTTCATTATCACCCATGACTACTGCAGCCAGCCTCAATACGTTAAAAGTACCATTGAGATTTATATCAACGACTGTCTTAAAGTAATCTAAAGGATGAGCGCCATTTTTACCTACTGTTTTACTAGCGCTTCCAATACCCGCACAATTTACAACAATATGCAGGCCTCCGAATTCTTCAACAGTTTTGTCTATAGCTGTTTGAACTGAAGATTCATCAGTGACATTGGCAATTACGTAACTTGAATTTGTGCCTAATTTTTCTACAGCACTTTTTGCATTATCTTCGTTTAAGTCAAGTAACATAACCTTTGAACCTGATTCAACTAAAACTTCTGCAGTTGCTAAACCTAAACCTGAAGCTCCACCAGTTATGAGAGCCACTTTATTTGAAATTTCCATTTTTTCTCCTTATGCGTCGCAATTTAAGATGCGAGATATTACACGATAAGTAAAAAAAATTCATGAATAGTATCCTCTATAGACCTAAAAAAACCCTCTTTGCACGATAAAGGTGCATATAAGTAAGATTTAGTGATATTTAATTTGGCATGTAAATTGCATAGTTAATGTTGTATTAACTAAAAACTTACAAGGAGTTAGGATGAAAAATCTTATAAAAATTGGGGCCATAGCTATCTTCTCAAGCGCTATGTCCTTGCAAGCAGCTGAATTTGAGAGCAACGTTGCTTTATCAAATGACTACATTTGGAGAGGCATGACTCAGACAGCTGAAGAGCCGGCAATATCAGGCGGTTTTGATATCGCAGGAGAAAGTGGCCTTTACTTCGGAACATGGGCTTCTAACGTTGAGTTTGGTGATGGAGCTGCACTTGAACTAGATTGGTACGCTGGATATGCCAATGAGCTAGAAAATGGATTGAGCTACGACTTTGGTTATCTGGCTTATACATACCCAGGTGAAGACTCTTTGGACTTCGAAGAAATTTACCTTGGACTCGGCTATAGCTATTTTGGATTCACTTTCTCATCAGGACAAGATAGTGCTCCAGACAACTCTGAATTTTCAGTGGCACTCGGCGAAACAGGCGTTGGTTTAACCTT
>CAYVAL010000153.1:0-2665 GCA_964449395.1 uncultured Gammaproteobacteria bacterium
TGTTGTCATGCCTGACTCTACCTTTATCTGTATCGTGAGATGAATTACTGAGGAGAGTACCTGAGAGATCCTTTGCCTTACTCACTCTAATTCTTCTATTATTTAAATACGCTCCTCTTCCAAAGCTCGCTGTAAACTCATCTTGTCTAGCCACATCAATTATTAAGGCGTGCAATGTTTTCCCTTTTTCGACATAAGCTATTGATATGGCATAGTAGGGAAATCCGTGAATATAATTTGTGGTACCGTCAAGAGGGTCAATTACCCACATAGATTCTATGTCTTTACCTGAGCCTTCAATTCTACCAACCTCTTCAGATACGTAAGTATGTCTTGGATAAATAGATTTAAGAGAATCAATGATTATGGATTCAACCCTTTTATCTAGTTGAGTAACAAAATTTGACGGACCTTTTTCTTTGATCTCTAATTGATCCAATCTGTAAGCAAAACTTAAGAGTTCTTTACAGCCTGCTCGGGCAGCTTCTAGTGCTATATTTACTTTAGGTTCCATAATTAGTTGCGCATCCTAACATATTGCATGTATTCCCCTGATAGAATATGTAAATGGATGAAAAAAAAATCAACCCCAATGAATTGCTTAGTTCAGTTAAAGTTGTTTTAGTAGGAACCACTCATCCAGGTAATATTGGTGCAACTGCTCGAGCTATGAAGAATATGGGTATTCTTAACCTTGCCTTGGTGGCTCCAAAAGAATTCCCGAGTGATGTTGCTACTTATAGATCAAAGGCTGCTAAAGATGTCTTGGAAACGGCACATGTTTTCAATGATCTAGAAAGTGCTGTTGCAGATTGCGAATTAGTAATAGGCACTAGTGCCAGAGGCAGAACTGTACCATGGCCCATTTTAAGCCCTAAAGAAGCTGCAGAAGAGGTTTCGAATGCTTCGTTAAATAATAAGGTCGCAATTATTTTTGGCAGGGAAGATAGAGGTTTAACTAATGAAGAGCTTGGTCTATGTAATTTGCATGTTCATATACCTACGGATCCAGAATACTCATCTTTGAACTTGGCGCAGGCCGTTCAAATTTTAGTTTACGAAATAAGGATTTCGATACTAGATGCTAAAGAAGGACACGAATATTGGGACGTTGAGTTGGCCAATAATAAGCAAACAGAACTTCTCATAGAACACATGGATGAATTAATGCAAGAAGTAGAATTTTATGACGTAGATAACCCAAGAAAATTACTTCTTAGAATCAGACGTTTTTTTAAAAGAAGCAAAATTGATGTTATGGAAGCTAATATTTTCAGGGGACTCTTTGCGACCATTCAAAAGAAGTTGAAGTGATTTACTTGTAAGTGTATTAGTAAAGTAATACACTTATTTAAAGGATTGCTTCATGCAGTGGACAAACGATCAACCTATATACCAACAAGTTAGAGACCATGTAGTCTCATTGATCATCGATGGCATATTGAAGTCAGGCGATCCGATACCATCAGTTAGACAAATGGCGGTTGAAGGGGGAGTAAACCCTTTAACAGTCTCCAAGGCTTATCAAGAACTTGTAGACCTAAACATTGTCGAAAAAAGAAGAGGTTTAGGCATGTTCATTACTGAGAATGCTAAAAAAGAATTACTAAAATTAGAAAAATCAAAGTTTTTAAAGAACGAATGGCCCAACACTCTCAAAAGGGCTGAGAGCTTAGGCATAGATTTAGTTGAACTTATAAAGAAAAATTAAAATGCACAACGATTTAGTTATTAGAGCGTCTGGAGTCAAAAAAAGTTATGAAAATAACTATGCTTTAGATGGAATAGATCTAGAAGTTACTTCCGGGCAAATATTAGGTTTCTTGGGACCAAATGGTGCTGGAAAATCAACTTTTCTTCAGTCAGTCTTAGGACTCATAAATACCGAAGGAAATCTTGAAGTCTTAGGCTTAGATCCTCGAAAAGAAAGGCATAAGTTATTAAAAGAAGTTTGTTCCATAACTGATGTTGCAGTTCTTCCCAAATGGATGTCAGTAGATCAGGTTTTAACCTATGTAGATGGTGTGCACCCAGGTTTTGATCTAAAGAAATGTATATCTGTATTATCCAGAACTAATATAAAAAGAGATGCAAAAATAAAGACACTATCGCGTGGGATGGTTGTCCAACTTCATCTTTCTATTGTTATGTCTATAAATGCTAAATTATTAGTTTTGGACGAACCCACACTTGGTCTTGATTTGGTTTACCGTAAAGAGTTTTATTCACAACTTATCGAAGACTACTACGATGGGGGAAAAACAATTCTCATAAGCACACACCAAGTGGAAGAAATTGAAGGAGTGCTATCGGATGCAATATTTATGAATCAGGGCAGAATAGTGATGCAAGATTCTATTGAATCCATAAATAAGAAATTTTTAGAATTGAGACCATCTCAAGATTCTATAGAGAAAGCAAAATCATTAAGGCCGCTGCATTGCAGAGTGGAATTAGGTAGAGAAGTGTTTTTGTATGAAGATACAGAATATGAAAAATTAAGTGAAATAGGAGAAGTGAGACCTCCTGTCATTGCTGATTTATTTATGGCTATCATGGAAAAAACTAGAGAAGGAACTAAGACATGATGAAAGTGATTTTCACGATGATTAGAAGAGAAATTCAAGAGCACAAACTTGAATTTCTCTTCTAATCATCGTGAAAA
>CAYVAL010000154.1:0-2607 GCA_964449395.1 uncultured Gammaproteobacteria bacterium
GCGTCAACCCAACCAGGAAAGCATTAGAAGCTTGTATAGCTGATCTAGAAGGCAGTTCTTATGGTTTCGCTTTTGCATCAGGAATGTCAGCTAGTGCAACAGTTCTAGAGCTCCTTTCTTCAGGAGATCATGTCATAGCCATGGATGACCTGTACGGAGGTACTTATAGGCTTTTTGAAAATGTAAGAAAACGTTCAGCATGTCTTGATTTTACCTTCTGTGATTTAAGTGATTCTGAAACTTTGGAGTCTTCTATTACCGACAAAACGAAAATGATATGGATAGAAACGCCCACCAATCCTCTTTTAAAAATTGCTGATTTAGAGGTAATCGCTAAATTTGCAAAAGATAATAATTTGATTTCAGTTTGTGACAATACCTTTTGCTCACCGTTTGTTCAAAATCCACTCGATTTTGGTTTTGATATCGTTGTGCACTCAGCTACTAAATATTTAAATGGGCACTCTGATCTTATTGGGGGGGTAGTTGTTTGCTCTGACAGACAAGAACAACTGGCCGGTGAATTGCTGTATCTTCAGAATGCAGTTGGGTCAATCATGAATCCATTTGACTCTTTTTTATTATTGAGAAGTTTAAAGACACTTCCCGTAAGAATGGAAAGACATTGTTCAAATGCCCTTCAAATAGCTACTTACTTAGAATCTCATGAATCCATTGAAAAAGTAATCTATCCTGGTTTAAAGAGCCACCCTCAGCACGACATAGCTAAGAAGCAAATGAGAGAATTTGGCGGAATGATCTCTGTTGTATTAAAGGGTGGTTTAGACAGTGCAAAAACATTCTTAGAAAGAACAGAATTATTCTCTCTTGCAGAAAGTTTAGGTGGAGTAGAGAGTCTTATTGAACATCCGGCGATTATGACACATGCATCCATACCGCCAGAAGTAAGAGAAGAAATAGGAATAAGCGATGGTTTAGTGAGACTCTCTGTCGGTATAGAAGCTATAGAGGATTTAATTGAAGATATTGAAGGTGCTTTAAATTAAGAATTTAAACCCACTTTCCAATTAACAGGTTTAGAAGATTCTTTTATCTTTTCTTCAACTCCAAGGACTAGAGCGAACATAGCCATTCTAATAACAACACCATTATCTGCTTGTCTGAATATTGCTAAATTTGGGTTTGCATATAAGTCACTGTCTAATTCATTGGCATCGCTTCTAGAATCTCTTGGAAGAGGATGCATAATTACAGTATTAGGCTCACAATTTGCTGTATAAATCGACTGATTGAGACTCAAAAGGCCCCTATATTTATTAGCATCTTGCTTATCATTAAACCTTTCTTCTTGTACTCTAGTGACATAAATAATATCCACTTCAGAAATTCCTTCTTCTAAGTTTTCTGTTTGTACAACGTGAGCTCCTGAATTGTTTAGCTGATTTAAAATATCTTTAGGGAGTTTAAGCTCTTCAGGTGATATCAGATTCAATTTAACATTTGAGTATAGAGAGAGAATTTTGCATAAAGAGTGGACTGCTCTTCCATACTTTAGATCGCCCACTAAAGCTATTCTCAGACTATCTAAAGATTTATTGTTTTGTGATAATTCTTTCTGAATCGTATAAAGATCAAGCAGAGCTTGCGAAGGATGTTCATTGGAGCCATCACCTGCATTAATTACAGGAACTCGGCTAGCTTCAGCAAACTTACGGACCGAACCATTTTCTGGATGCCTCATAACAATAATATCGCTGTATCCGCTTAACACCTGAGCGGTATCGGCAAGGGATTCTCCTTTTGCAAGAGAAGAGCTTCCAACCTCAGTTATTTCTCTAACATTTCCTCCAAGAAGATTAAAAGAAGCACCGAAACTAATTCTGGTTCGGGTACTGGGTTCAAAAAACATATTGCCTAATATAGCGCCCTCAAGAACTCGAGTTATTTTCTGCTTTGAAGCAAAAGCTTCTAGATTATCCGCTACGGAGAATAATTTTTCTATATCTGCACGATCGAATTGATCTATAGAAAGGATATGGTTACCGCTAAAATCCATCTATTAATTAATTTTAGTAATACATGTTAACACCTTTACTAGAGGTTGAGATAATTTAAGAAAATTGGTGATGACCATGCTCTTTCACCAATAGGTGCTAAACAGTCATCTGTAGGTTCAAAATCTGGACCACTCGCATAACAGGGTTTAATCTTTACACATTCTCCTTCCTCATTGAAATCACATCGCAATGGGTCTCCTCCAACTGCATCAGTTTCCTCTTGAATAGCTCTGACGTAGTAAACAGAACTTACCTTGTCTTTTTTATAAGACTCATCTTGAAAGGAAACAGCACAACCTTGACCTTTGTCTTCACACTCAAAAACCAGCCAGGGGTCTTGTATTGATTGATCTATAGAATCTAAGTCTTCAGATGGTTTTATCTTAATTACCTCTATTCTATCGATTAAATGTCTCTCATTGCTTGGGTTATAGCATTCATTTAAACAAAGTCTTGAAATTTCTTCTTTAGGCATCGCGTTATTAACGTAGTCTGGACATCCCGGTAATTGTTTATAAGATCCTACCGCCATAACTTCAAAATTAGGATTATTTGAGGTAGAAAATTCGCTACCCATAGGTATTTCTTG
>CAYVAL010000155.1:0-2596 GCA_964449395.1 uncultured Gammaproteobacteria bacterium
TAGTCCTTTTTATTTAGAAAAAGGATATACCTTAAAAGAGATTGGTTATGTGGTGAAAGTTGTTGCAGTGCTTGCTTCAATATTGGGTTTTTTTCTTGGCGGTATTTTGGTCAAGAAGATAGGTATTAAATATACCCTTATTGCTGGTTCTTTGCTTGTTTTAGTAACTAACTTATTATTTTCTATTATTGCTCTATATGACAAAGATCTCTATTTATTAGGTTTGGTCGTTGGGGCGGATAGCTTGGCAGCTGGTGTGGTTGGTACAGCGAATATAACTTTTCTGACAAGTCTCGTGTCTAAACAGTACACAGCAGTTCAATATGCTCTGTTAACCTCTTTTATGATGCTTCCCGGAAAGCTTTTCAGTGGATTTTCTGGGGTAATAGCAAATTATTTTAAGATTGAATACGGAACAGACTATGGCTGGATGGCTTTTTTTATCTTTACGTCTTTACTTACCATTCCCTGTCTATTCTTACTTCTTTTCTATGCTAGGCATAGTTTTCAACATGATTAGTGTTTACAGATTTATATTCACAGTATCTATCTTATTTGTTAGTTATTCAGCTTTTACACCTTCAGATTCTAATTCTTCAATTGAAAATCTAGATAAAATTCTTCATTTCATAGTTTTCTTATATTTAGCATTTCTTTTAGATTTGTCTTCAAAATACCCATTAAATGAAAATAAAAAATTGCTATTAATTTTAATTTTTTATGCTGGCCTTATTGAGGTTATACAATCTTTCTTACCTTATAGGTCGGCAGAAATTCTGGACTTTCTTTTCGATATGCTGGGAATACTTGTATATTTTATCTTTGCCCCAAGAATAAAGTTAAGGATAAAAAAATGAGATATCTTTTCCTAATTTTACTTCTTTTACCATTTGTAGAAATCTATACTCTAATTGTTATTGGAAGCAGTCTAGGTGCAATGAATGCAGTACTTTTAACTATTTTAAGTGGTGTTATTGGCCTTTATTTATTAAGAAATCAAGGCATAAGAACTCTAATCAATATCAGATCCAATCAAGAATATGATTTCACACCTGATACAATTCTAAAAACTCTTTTTACTCCTATCGGTGGTTTTTTCCTTTTAATACCGGGATTTATTACTGATTTTTTAGGTATTTTAATCTTATTTCCTTTAACAAGACTGCTTATTCTAGGCCTTCTTTTTAGCCGCTTTAGGCCTCTACAACCCAATAAACCCAAAGAAAACTCAACTGGAGACTGGATTGAAGGTGAATATAAAAAAGATAAATGAATATTTTGACTTGAAAAATATGTAAGAACCCCAACATATTCAACTAGAGAGGTTAATGCCATAGTTAATTCAGCATTGACGTAAGGTTTGAACTGATTAGAATGACGAGCCTTTCACAGAAACAATTTAAAATTTAATTAAATTTTTGGAGAAACTAGATGAAATTTAGACCATTAGCAGACCGCGTTCTAGTAAGACGCACTGATGAAGAACAAACCACTGAAGGTGGAATAGTTCTACCCGGATCGGCAGCTGAAAAGCCTTCACAAGGTGAGGTAGTGGCTGTTGGGCCCGGAAAAACTTTAGATAACGGCGATAATCAAGCTGTTGCAGTAAACGAAGGCGATTTAGTAGTTTTCGGACAATATGCCGGAAGCAATACGGTAAAAATTGATGGGGATGAACTTGTTATACTTAATGAACAAGACATTCTCGGTGTTTTAGATAAATAATTTAATAAAGAGAGGAAAAAATGGCCAAAGAAGTCAAATTTAGTGATGCTGCTCGTCAGGGAATGCTGGCGGGAGTGAATATACTTGCTGATGCTGTAAAAGTTACATTAGGTCCAAAAGGTAGAAACGTCATTCTAGACAAATCTTTTGGGGCTCCTACTGTAACCAAAGATGGTGTATCAGTAGCAAAAGAAATTGAGTTGCAAGATAAGTTCGAAAATATGGGTGCGCAAATGGTTAAGACAGTTGCATCCCAAACTTCAGATGAAGCTGGTGATGGTACAACTACCGCAACAGTTCTTGCTCAGTCTATAGTCAACGAAGGATTAAAATCTGTAGCTGCAGGTTTTAACCCTATGGACCTAAAAAGAGGAATTGATAAAGCTGTTGCGGCTGCTGTTGATACTCTGCAAAGTGCTTCCGAACCTTGCGAAGATGACACAGCAATAGCTCAAGTAGGAACAATTTCTGCTAACAGCGATACAGCTGTCGGAGAAATAATTGCAGAAGCTATGCAAAAAGTAGGTAAAGAGGGAGTAATTACAGTTGAAGAAGGTACCGGAATTGAAAACGAACTCGAAGTCGTTGAAGGTATGCAATTTGATAGAGGTTACTTGTCTCCTTACTTCATTAATAACCAAGAAAGAATGACGACTGATCTTGAGGATCCTTTCATTCTCTTGCATGATAAAAAAATCTCAAATATAAGAGATCTTCTTCCTTTGCTAGAAGCTGTAGCGAAAGCAGGAAGACCGCTACTTGTATTGGCCGAAGATGTAGAAGGCGAAGCTCTTGCTACTTTGGTTGTCAATAATATGAGAGGCGTTGTTAAAGTTGCGGCTTGTAAAGCACCAGGATTCGGCGACAGAAG
>CAYVAL010000156.1:0-2581 GCA_964449395.1 uncultured Gammaproteobacteria bacterium
GAAAAATAGTCACAATGTATTCTTTTGATACGCTAAATAATGGTGTTATAAATCACGCTCAAGGCACTGTTGACCTCATGGAAGGAACCCTAAAATTTAAAGTATTCCAAGTTAATTAAAAGATAAAAACAAACCCCTCTGTTTCTTTTTAGCAGAGGGGTTTTTTTAATATTTCTCTCCAGTCTCCTTCATTTTAATATTTCATTTTTGCTATTAAACATCGGGTATTCTTTTTCATCCCAATAAACCTTTCCCGTTGGGCCTCCCTTTTCCATTAAAGCCAATAATTTAGCTGTTGGAAAAGTGTCCTCTGGTTTTTGAAGGTGAGGCATATCCTTGCCCCATATTTTTGTATTAGTTGGACCAGGAATAATCATATTGACAAGGATGTCTTGATCACAATTTTCGTTTGCAGCAACTCGTGAAGCAGCCCATATACCCGCTTTAGCAGCAGCATAAGCTGAAGTAGATTGAACATTTGTTTCAGCGTTTCTAGAAATAGTATTAATGATCCTGCCATACCCTTGATCTTGCATGACAGGTAAGGCATATCTCATTCCATAAATAGTTCCAAACAAATGAACAGCCACATGATGCTCAAATATACCATCTGGAAAACTGTCAACTTTATGTCCGAAACCCATACCCGCATTATTGAATAAAACATCTACCCTGCCTGTTAAGTCAAGAGCGGAGTTTATAAAAGATTTAACCTCTTCTGGCACAGAAACGTCTATTATTTTAGTTGTGATGCCTTGTTCTTCTAAGGCATTTAACCCTGCTTCGTCGATATCGCATGCCAGTACTTTCGCACCCTCTTTATAAAAATTTTCAGCCCATGCTTTACCCAATCCATTGGCAGCGCCAGTTATTAAAATGGTTTTTTCTTTAAGCATATTTGTTTTTATTTTGCTGATGCCAGTCTAAGAAATTTTTTAGTGCCATATCGGGTCTCTGAAGTATTGAGCCATGACCAACATTTTTTAAAATTCTAAGTTGTCCTGCTGATGAGCTATTGGCTATATCCCTACTAGACGATAAATTTGGATCATGGTCTCCTGTCATCACTAAAAATGGAAAACAGAGGCTATCAAGAGCCGAGGTCAAATTAAACTTTGTTGCCGCTCCAAGAGAGGATGCTGCACTTTCTTTGTTTAAATGGATATTCCAGCCTTTGGGCAGTTGATGCCTATCCAATCCTGTTTCATCCTGTTTCTCTAATGCCTTTTTTAAACCTAATTTTTGTGCCTCTACATCAGCCTTATCTATGCTTGCATCGCTAAAAACCGCTGAAATAACTTTATTAGAAAATAAAGATGAATATGCAATGGCAGCTCTTGTCCCCCAGGCCATGCTCCATATATGTACTCTTTCAATAGATAAGGAATCCAAAAGGCCATTTAGATCTTTAGAGTATCTTTCAAAAGAATAAGATTCTGCACTCTTATCGGAGTTAATACTTCTACCCGTGCCACGGATGTCAAAGGCAATAGTAAAGAATTCTTTTTTTAATTCTTCTACAACAAAATCCCACATTCTCAGAGTACAACCCGCCCCGTGCCAAAGCACTAAAGGCGGCTTATTTTGATCTCCTTGAGTTTCGAAATAAAGCTTGGCTTTATCAAGCTCCAATTCCATGCTGATTAAGATAAATTAAGGATTCCGCAAAGTTTGTTTCCTGAAGGATCTCTTAAGTAAGCAAGATACAGTTTCATCCCCATACCTTCTCGTATTCCAGGAGGGTCTTCACATGTGGTGCCACCACTATTTAAGCCAGCTTCATGCCATTCATCGCCCTGTTCGGAACTTTTAACAGCGAAACCTATGGTACTTCCATTGCCTATGGTGGCCTCTTGATCATCTATCGGCTCAGATATAAGAAATACATTTCCATCTAAAAAATACATATACCTTTTATGGCCCGTTGGATTAACAGAAAGCACCCCCGGCTCTGCACCCAATACACCTAAAGTGCTATCGTAAAATTTCTTTGATTCCTCGATATCATTTGCCCCTACCATTATATGACTGAACATTTTTATCCCCTTTATTGTTTATAAAGCTAGATTCAAACACAATTATTTTTTAAATAAAACAATATTATTAGCGGGTATTTCAATGCTCCATGTCATCATTAAAGCAATGACCTCCAAAGTTTGCTCTGTATAAAAAACTACATGGGTTGGGTCTTTTCTATAATACCAATCTTCAAAGTCGATAGAGTTGTTGTAGAAATTTGTCATTATCCCCAGCCACCCTCCTTCCTCTAAGAGCGAATCAAGCCTCATGAATTCTTTATTGGGTTCGTAGAAATGTTCTGCCGTTTCAGTGCACGCAATGAAGTCATACTTTTTATCTAGAAGGGATTTGTCTGGAAAGAAATAAGGGTCGTATATGTCTATGGTGTAGTTATCCTCTCTAAACATTTCAGCCAGCGCAGGACCGGGACCACATCCATAATCCAAGCCCTTCATGTCTGGCGTTAGCTTCTGAGTTAATGGGCGGTGTAGAGCTGATAGAAATTTTCTGTATTGAGGATCATATATGTCATTCTTATGCTGTGAATATCTAGCTCTCTCTT
>CAYVAL010000157.1:0-2572 GCA_964449395.1 uncultured Gammaproteobacteria bacterium
TACTTGAATATAATTCATCTAGCAGGACTTGATGCAACTGACCCCGATCATCTTACAAAAGGTGAGATGGAAGGGCGTAGGCAGGCAATGTTGGCTATCAAAGCTCTAACAGAATACAACCCAGGTTGCGAGAATGCTAAATTAAGAAACTTCGGTATGACTTTAGGAGTCAGAGATACCAGAAAAATTGATGCGGTCTATAACATGACTACTCACGATGTTCATAATGAAGCTAAATTTGAAGATAGTATTGGTATATTTCCTGAATTTATTGATGGCTACGGAGTTCTTGTTTTACCTACAACAGGCAGGTACTTCCAATTGCCTTATCGAGCAATGCTACCTAAAGGTATAGAAAATTTACTAGTTACCGGTAGATGTGTTGGAGGCGATAAAGGCTCTCATGCTGCAGTCCGAAATATGATGTGTTGTGCTGTTAATGGACAAGGAGCGGGTGTTGCGGCTGCAATCTCGATCCGAACAAATGTAGATGTTGCTAAAGTCGATATAAAAAAAGTCCAGAAAGCATTAATCAAGCAAGGGGCCCGAATACACTGATATTAGTTCTCTATATTTTTTTACAAGCAAAACTATACCTTTAATAAATAATGACTCTCAGAAGAGCCTGCTTTACCATAGATTTTCATTAAGCGTTAAATTTGTAGGGGAAATATATGTCAGCACGGAAGCAAAGGTTACTAATATCTTTAATTGCTTTCTGCCCAGCACTCTTGTCTGAAATAGTAGTAGATGGTCTTCTGGATGAGGAAGAATGGACAGATGCAAAAGAGATTAATGAGTTTTATGAAGTCTATCCTTATTCTCTAGATACTGGACATAATGATACTAGAATTCTCATTCAGGAAGGCGAGAAGGGTATGTATTTTGGTTTCATAAATACCCAGCCTAAAGACACCATCAGACTTAACCAGCACCAAAGAGATCAAGGTGTCAGGCCGCCTATAGGAGATCAAAATGGTGTGACATTAGATTTCGATAACGATGGAAGGACCGGTTATCGTTTTATTGTAAACGCAGGAGGCTCAATAATTGATGGCGTCGTAGTTAACGAAAACGAAATGAATGATGACTGGGATGGTGATTGGAAACAAGCTACTTCAGTTCAAGAAGATGGCTGGACCTCAGAAATATTAATTCCTTGGTCCATTGCTCCGATGAAATCAGTGAGTACTAAAGAAAGAGAAATTGGAATTTGCTTTTATAGATTAATCATCTCGGAATTTAGGGTATTTGCTACTTGTAGAGGAAGTCCTTACCAAGAAAAGTTTTTATCAATTTTTCCAACAATAAAAGTACAGAAATATGAATCTTCTCAACTAGATATTTTTCCGTATCTTACTTTCTCAGATGATTCTGCAACAGAACTTTCCGATACAAAAGGAGGAGCTGAGATTTTTTGGAAAATTGATTCTTCTAGGCAATTAAATGCTACTTTTAACCCAGATTTTGGCCAAGTAGAGAGTGATGAATTAGTAGTTAATTTTTCAGCTTATGAGACTTACTACTCAGACAAGAGACCTTTTTTTGCTGAGAATCAGTCTTTATTCAACATTCAAGGCTATGAAACATTCTATGTAATCAATACCCGAAGAATAGGAGCTGCACCAGATTACAATTGTTCTAATCTTTCAGGATTAAATGCTGATTTATGCAATCAAACCCAGATCGGCACATCTGATATTGATTTTGCTCTTAGATATATTGAGCAAACGGAAAACTTAGACATTGGGTTTCTGGGGGCAAGTGAAACGGATGAAAACTTCAGTCAAGGAAGAGATTTTTATGCCTTAAGATTAAGAAAAAATTCCGATAATCTCACTTTGGGTTATTTAGGGACATATGTAGATAGACCGGTTTTGGATCGAGAAGCAACCGTACATGCCAGCGATTTTGAATATAGACCTAATCAAAATGTAAGAGTTAATGGTGCCTTTCTAAATTCAAAGATCAACACTGAAAACGGATATGGATTCAGGGTAGGATATTTGAGAACTCCAAATAAAAGCTTTTCAACAGGGGCGGGGATTTATTATTTCGATGACACAATTGATCTCAGCGACATGGGCTATCTATGGAAGAATGACTATTTAATGGTAACGGGAAGAACTCAATTTAAGAATGCAGATTTACCTTCAGGCTCTTTGAGCAGAGAAAGAAATTATACTTTCGATTATGCCTTGATGACTGATACTGATTGGAATAAAGAACCATCAAGTCTTTCGGTGACATTAGATAATGGTTTTAAAAATTTTACTGACTTAAAATTGAAGACTTTCTTCAGAACATCGGGCAGAGATAACCTAATCACTAGAAAATACAAAGATTCTCCATATATTAATATGCCAAAAGGTTACGGATATGAGATCAACTATATGAATATGTCCGGCAAGAAATATAGATATATGGCTAGTTTCATGAGAAGAAAAGGTGAAGAGTATGCTTCAGCTCTAGGATGGAATAAGGCATATGATTTCATGGTTGAATATACTCCCGCTGATTCGATCTCTTATTCAATCTTTTATCAAGATTTAAGAGAAAAGAATTGGCTTAA
>CAYVAL010000158.1:0-2568 GCA_964449395.1 uncultured Gammaproteobacteria bacterium
CTACTCAAGGTGCAATTATGAGACCCGATTTATTTAAGTGTTCGGTAAGCGACGTTGGAGTGTATGATCTTGTTAACCTATTTAACACTGGAGATATTCAAGATTCTAGAGGTGGAAAACCTCAGTTGATCAAACGTTTAGGAGCTGATGAAGAAAGGCATAAAGAAATGTCTCCGCACTATAATGCTGAAAAATTAAAAGTTCCTTTCTTTATGATTCATGGAAAGAAAGATATTCGAGCACCTTATGAAGATGCGGTTAAATTTTCTAAGAAGTTAGACAGTATTGGGTTTGATCACAAAAAGTTGTTTATTGCTAAAGAAGGTCATGGGTATTCAGATGAAGGGGTGAGGTATGAAAGCAATATGGAACTCATTAATTTCTTTAAAGAGCACTTAAATTAATTATGAAATTTAAATTCTTTGTTTTATCAATAGTATTTACCTTACTTTATTCGTGTGGAGAAAATACACCTCCAGTAGACTTATCACCTGAAACTAAAATACTTTATTTAGGGAACGGTACAGAGCCTAAAGACTTAGATCCACACACAGTTACGGGAGTTCCAGAAAGTAAAATTTTAATGGCTCTTATTGAAGGCTTAGTAATAAGGCACCCGGAAGGTTTAGATCCTCTTCCTGGCATGGCTAAAAAATGGGATATATCATCAGACGGGAAAGAGTATATTTTTTATTTAAGAGATGCTTCTTGGTCTAATGGCGATCCTGTTACTGCCAATGATTTTGTGTATGCATGGAACAGAATGCTGATGCCTTCTTTAGGATCTCAGTACCCCGACATGCTCTATGATGTATTGAATGCTGAAGAGTTTAATAAGGGTAAGATAACTGATTTCAGTTTGGTTGGTGTAAAAGCATTAGATGAGAAAACTTTAAAAGTAAATTTAAAAAACCCTGCTCCGTATTTTGTTGAACTTTTGGCACATTACACAACAAGACCGGTTCACCAGCCCACTATAGAAAAGTTTGGAGAAATCGATACGTTAGGTAATCAATGGACTAGACCGGGCAATTTTGTCGGTAATGGACCTTTCACTATTGAAGAATGGAAATTAAATCAAGTTATAAAGGTTAAGAAAAATCCTTCATATTGGGATGCTGAAAGAGTTCAGTTGAATGAAATACATTTCTTGCCTATAGATAATGTTTCTAGAGAAGATTTTATGTTCAGAGCCGGACAAATACATGTAACATCTTCAATTCCTACTGAAAAAATAGAAGTATATAAAGAACAGTATCAAAACAATATCAGTATAAGTCCTTATTACGGAACCTATTATTACAGAATTAATCTTAACAAAGAGCCTTTAAATAATAAGTTAATTAGAAAAGCTTTATCTATGTCTATTGATCGTGAATTGATAACTAAAAAGGTGGCTAAAGGAGGTCAAATTCCAGCTTTTTCATTTACACCGCCTGACCCTAATGGATATTTTCCTCCAACAAAACTTGAATACAATCCTTCTAAGGCCAAGCAGCTTTTGAAAGAAGCAGGTTATTCTGAGGCAGACTCTTTAACTTTTGAGCTTCTTTACAATACCAGTGAAGGACATCAGAAAATAGCTGAAGCAATGCAACAAATGTGGAAAGAAGCATTAGGCATTAATATAGTCTTAACAAATACAGATTGGAAAGTATATCTATCAAGAGAAAATACAGGAGATTTTGAAATCTCCAGAGCTGGCTGGATAGGGGATTATCAAGATCCAAAAACCTTTTTAGATATGATGGTTTCAGGTAGAGGAAATAATAAAACTGGATGGTCTAACCAAGAATATGACAGATTATTAGTCAAAGCAGCAGAATCTACTTCTCAAGATGAAAGATATAAATATCTATATGAAGCCGAGAAGATACTTATTGATGAGTTGCCCATAATACCTATTTATACTTACACTAGAATTTATATGAAGCATGAAACTGTGAAAGGGTGGGAACCTAACCTACTTGATTCTCATGCATATCAATACATCACTATAGAATAATAAAATTAATACATGTTCAGTCTAATCTTAAGACGAATTGGAATTGCTATTCCTGTATTACTAACGGTAGTAACGCTTACTTTTTTAATGGTCCATTCCGCTCCCGGAGGACCTTTTGATGAAGAAAAGGCAGTTTCACCTGAAGTGTTAATTAAGTTAAATGAGAAATACAACTTAGATCAACCCTTATCTGCTCAATATTTTGATTATCTTTCTGGTATTTTAGTAGGTGATTTTGGTCCTTCTTTTAGATATCCGGGAAGGTCAGTTACTGAGCTAATTTCTATAGGATTACCTGTTACGTTTGAACTTGCTTTGTATTCAATTTTATTTGCCTTGGCAGTTGGTCTTTTAGCTGGAATTTTAGGAGCACTAAAACCCAATACACCACTTGATTATATTCCCATGTCTACAGCGATGATTGGTATCTGTATACCTTCTATAATCCTAGGCCCCTCTTTAATACTTATTTTTGGCATATGGCTTGAATGGGTTCCAGTATCAGGCTGGGGTTATATGACAGGTGATAAACTCTTACCAACTTTAACTCTTGGCACAGCCTA
>CAYVAL010000159.1:0-2566 GCA_964449395.1 uncultured Gammaproteobacteria bacterium
TATAAATAGGAAAAATAGAAATAGTTTTAACGTTATCTTTATGAATTTTATTAACACTAAGCACTAAATTCCTAATGATTGAGTCATTGAATTTAAAAGAGTTCTTTATCTCATTTATAGTTTCTTGGTTACATTCTACGTTGAGAAGTCCGTAACTTGCTTTGAATTGGTCTTGAATAGGATAAGCCAATTTTCTATTTCCAATATTTTCAGAGCGATGAACATTTCCACCAGATTCATTTACAAGTTTATCTAACTTGGAGATTATTGAAGAGGTCTGATCAGATTGATCAGGATGTACTAAAAAGACTATTTCGTAATTTCTCATTATTTTCCTTTTGGTTTAAAGCTCTCATATAAGTTATGTAGAGCAAGGTGCGCTGCATTTTATGGCTAAGTTTAGCTATTTGCAAGATAATTGAAGCACTTTTAGTATCACTTCATCAAAAGACAAACCTTCATATGAAGCGGCTTTAGGGAATAAACTTGTTTCTGTTAAACCGGGAACAGTATTTACCTCTATTATTTGAAAGTGCCCCTCTACATCCTCAATAAAATCGACTCTTCCCCAGTTTTTACAGCCCAAGGTAGAGAACGCATGCCATGCATAATCTTTAATTTCTTCTAGTTTTTCTTTGGATAAATCAGCTTTAATGTACTGTGTGCCAGAATTAGAGTATTTAGATTCAAAATCGTAAAATTCGCCAGAAGGTTGAATAAAAATAGGATGCAAAACTTCATCACCTAAAATTGAGACGGTTAGCTCTCTACCTTCTACAAATGCTTCGACTAAAATAGAAGAATCAAATTTAGCAGCTTCCTTCATGGCAGTCTCAAGACTACCTATACCTGGTCTAACAATAGATATTCCATAACTAGAACCTTCATTTGCTGGCTTCACTACAAAAGTTTTATCGAGAGCGGTTATATCATCTCCACCAGACAAGTGAGGAGTTAATTTCATATCAGGTGTACCAGCTTGGTGAATTTCTACAAAGTCAGGTGTGGGTAAAAGTAAATCTCGCCAGATTTTTTTAGCTTCAATTTTATTTAATGACACCTTGCAGGATTTTGAATCGCTACCCGTGTATTTAATACTCTTAGATTCCAAAACTTCTTGAATAAATCCATCCTCACCTCCTCTTCCATGCAAAGCAATAAAGGCTAAATCATAATCTTCAGATAAGCCTTGAGCCTCTTCTTTGGACTTCAAATCAATATGAGTAAATGAAATATCATTTCTTTTTAAGGCATCAGCAACTGCTGATCCAGATCGTATAGATATATCTCTTTCAGCTGACCAGCCCCCGGAAAGAAGTAAGATATTACTATTTCTTAATAAAGATTTATTGTCCATCTGGAAAAAAATTACTTTTTATCTGCTGGCTTATTGCAGATATATCTCCTGCACCTTGAAATACAAATACAGTATCTGAATGAATGTTTTTATCAATTTTATTCATTACCCTTTTGTTGTCTTTTACCAATTCAACAGAATCGAAACCTGTATCGATTAATGACTTTTTTAAGTTAGCACTATCTATCCCATCTACTGCTTTTTCTCCTGCAGGATAAATGTCGAGAAGTAATAATTGATCAACTTGTCTTAGAGCTTGAACAAACTCATGAAATAAATCTTTAGTTCTACTAAATCTATGGGGTTGAAAAACCATAACGATCTTTCGATCTGGGTAAGAATCTTTAATTGCTTCTATTGTTTTTTCTATTTCTGTTGGATGATGACCATAATCATCAAAATATATGCAACTATGATCATTAACAGTATGCTCACCTAAAATTTGCATACGTCGATCTATGCCCATAAAACCAATAAGCGATTCTTGAATAACTTCAATAGATATACCTTCCTGTAAACAAAGTATCGCAGCCGCGGCAGCATTCAGAGCATTGTGCTTACCAAGCATATTTAGATTTAGATCTACCGACCCTGAATCGGATGTCATCTTAAAATAAGATTGAGTCCCACTAGATTCATAGTCAGACAAAACGAAATCATTATCCATTTCAAAACCATAACTAATATGTGGTCTTTGAAAGTTAATTTTTAAATCCTTAATAACTTCATCATCTCCACAAACAATAGAGACTCCATTGAAAGGTAGATTTTTAATAAATTGTAAAAAAGCATTTTTTAAATTTGAAAAACTATTTTCATAGTTTACTAGATGGTCAGGCTCTATATTCGTTATGACTGATACTGAGGGCTGCAGCAACAAGAAAGATTGATCACTCTCATCAGCCTCAGCAATTAAATAATCTCCTTTTCCTAATTGAGCGTTAGAATTGAAACTGTTAATAATTCCACCATTTATGAAGGTTGGGTCGAGGCCTGCATTGCTCATTATAGATGCAACTAAACTAGTGGTAGTTGTCTTGCCATGAGTTCCAGCAATAGCTATGCCTCTTTTATTGTTCATTAAACTAGATAGCATTTCAGCTCTTGCAAGAATTGGAATAGATCTCTTTTTTGCTTCTTTAATTTCAGGATTATTTTCAGATATTGCACTGGAAACAACAACCATTTCTACTCTTTTTAAATTAGATG
>CAYVAL010000160.1:0-2527 GCA_964449395.1 uncultured Gammaproteobacteria bacterium
TTTGGTTGCATATTACCTTTTTGAATATTGCGGTCTTTTTCTAGCCTTCCTTAGACCAACTTTTTTCCTTTCAACTTTTCTAGAATCTCTAGTTAAGAAACCTTCTTTCTTTAGAATCGGTTTGAGCGTTTCATCATATTCTATTAAAGCCCTAGCAATTCCTAATCTAATTGCACCTGCCTGACCGAAGCTTCCTCCGCCAGATACTGTTGCTTTAATATCTACACCTTGAGTAAGTTCAGTAGAAACAAGAGGTTGTTTTACGACCATTTGTGCCACTTCTCTACCAAAGTAAACTTCTAATTTCTTTTTATTGACGGTTATTTCACCTGAACCCTTTTGAAGGAACACACGGGCTGTTGAGGTTTTTCTTCTTCCTACTGTAATAATTTGATCCAATTTTCTTTCCTATAGTTCGAGTGTGACAGGTTTTTGGGCTGCATGAGGGTGATGTTCATCATCATAAACTTTTAATTTAGTAAACATTTGTCGTCCAAGTTTACTTTTGGGTAACATACCCTTTACAGCACTTTTAATAGCGTCGCTTGCACTATTTTCCATAATATCTTTTAAAGGCTTAGATTTTATTCCACCTGGATAGCCTGAATGACGATAATAAAATTTTTGATCTAATTTCTTACCAGTTACATTTATTTCACTTGCGTTTACCACAACAACAAAATCACCTAAATCTGCATTAGGCGTGTATTCTGGTTTATTCTTTCCAGATAATATCTTGGCTACTTCAGTAGCAAATCTTCCAAGAGTTTTACCCCTGGCATCCAATAGAATCCAAGATTCTTCTATATCTGACTTTTTATAGCTTTCAGTTCTCATTATGATAGTTTAGTTGACTTAATACGCAGGCGGGCGCATTTTACTGTGTACAACCCTCTTATTCAACAAGAACTTTAGAGAATTATAGTGTCTAATTAAAATTAGGTTTAAACAAACAACTATAAATTAGTATTGAGGTCTGAAAAAAAATGAACAACTATATAAAATTGATTGGAGCCGCGGTTGCAGGGGCTGGTTTAGGTAGTATTTTTTTATATATATTTTTTTCAGGCATAACTGAGCCGGAATATATTAAATCTGAAGATTTAAATCACTCTTACAATGTAGCCATAAAGAAAGCATCTCCTGCTGTTGTAAATATATACAGTGAACAGATTATTAGTAAAAGGAGTCGGTATACTCAGAAGTTTAACTCTATCTTTGGCTCTAATGAGCAAATTAAAACAAGTTTGGGGTCAGGAGTTATCTTAAGTTCAGACGGTTACATACTCACAAATCAGCATGTTGTTGGTGAAAAATTTATCATAGTCATCGCTGAGCTCAGCGATGGAAGAAAATTCATTGCTCAACTGGTTGGTATAGATAAGGGTACAGATCTGGCTGTCCTTAAAATACAAGATTCCGAAGTATCATTTCCTTCTATTGAGATAGAAGACTCCGACAGGGTAAGCGTTGGGGATATTGTTCTGGCCATAGGAAACCCTTATGGCCTGGGTCAGTCCGTAAGCATGGGGATAATAAGTGCTAGTGGGAGAGAATTTGATAACCCCTATTCAAACTACATTCAAACCGACGCGTCTATTAATCGTGGAAACTCAGGTGGAGCTTTAATAGATACGAATGGAAGGCTAATTGGCATTAATACACTAATCAGATCTTCTTCTGGAGGTTCAGAAGGTATTGGGCTAGCAATTCCCTCTACATCTGCCTTGGAGATAGTAAGTGACTTAATACAATATGGTGAAGTTAGGCGTGGGTGGCTAGGTTTTAGTATAGACAAACAGAGTTTATTGCTAAATGGCCAAATAGTTATTGATCAAGTTGCAAAAAATGGACCAGCCGCAAAAGGAGGGCTCCTAAAAAGTGATATTTTAATCTCTATTGATAACAATAAAGCTTCATACGAAAATCTTTATAAAACTTTTGCAAGATCTAAACCTGGTGATGACATTTTTTTAGAAATTGAAAGGAACAATCAAAAATTAGAACTTGCTTTTACAGCAGAAAGAATAAATTAATTTTTTAATCTTTTTTCAGCAGCTATTGCATGAGCAGAAAGTCCCTCTGCCCTAGCTATAATTGAAGTGTGGTCTATATATTCTTTAAATCTATCTGGATTATTTGCCTTATCTAAAGCAACATAACTATAACTTACTATGAAATCTTCAACTGATAATGGGGAGCTAAATCTAGATGAGGTACTTGTTGGAAGTATGTGACTTGGACCCAAAACATAGTCAGAAAAGGAATTAGCAGAATTCATACCTTTTAAAATCAAACCAGCTATTAAATTTTTCTCTTCCGAGTTTTCATTATGATTATAGGCAAGATGCAAATGTTCGGGAGCCAGGCGGTTTATAATTTTAGAAGAATCCTCTAATGAATTAATCGCAATAATAATTCCATTTTTTTCTAATGATTCTTTTATAATCTCTTTTCTTTCTAGTTGATTGATTTCATTATTAATAATGTCTTTAACTTCTGAAATGATTTTCATAGAAGAGGAGAC
>CAYVAL010000161.1:0-767 GCA_964449395.1 uncultured Gammaproteobacteria bacterium
AAAACAACTATGAGACCTATGTATTCAAAAGTAAGTGCCCTTCTCTCGCCAAACTTACCTATTAAACCACCTATTTTTTCTGCAAATAAATAATTAAAAGCGTAATTAATAAGAAACAATAAGGTTACTTGGGAAGCACTGTAACCAAACTTTTCAACCATCAAAAAAGCTGCAAAAACAACAAATATTTGTCTTCTTGCACCAGATAAAAAAGTTAGTAAGTAATAAAGCCAATATCGTTTTCTAAGTACTAGATTTTGATTTTGCTCCACCTTTGATGGAAAGGTAGGAAATCCAAAAAACATAACTATTGCCAATGAGATGCAAACACCTCCAGCAATAGCGAAATTGATCCAATAAGGTAATTGAAAAAATTCTAACAAGGTCCATAGAAAGCCATAAACAATTAAGGAAGTTAAAGAACCAACTGCCAAGAGTCTTCCTAAAACAATTGGAGCTTCATCTTTTGATAACCATTGCAGACTCAAAGATTGCTTTACAGCTTCAAAATAATGAAAACCGATACTCATGATTATAGTAGTGAAGTACAGACCATAAACAGTTGGGAAAAAACCAGTTAAGCAGACCCCAAGACCCAATAAGGCTAGAGAAAAAACTGCAAAAGTCTGTTCTTTTATTATTAATAAAACAAATATCAATGTGAAAGAGAGAAACCCAGGCACTTCTCTAAGGCTTTGTAAAATTCCTATCTCAACTCCAGTAAAGGCTGCTTTCTCGACTACAAAGTTATTAAGCATCGCTGACCA
>CAYVAL010000161.1:777-2516 GCA_964449395.1 uncultured Gammaproteobacteria bacterium
ATGTGTTGAATGCTATAGGCATAGCAATAGACATCAGTATCAGTAAAGTAATTGGATTAAATATCCCTTTATCTAAGATTTGTTTTCTCATTGCTCCTAAGTGTATCGATACATTCAGGGATGTTCAATTAAGCCTATTGAGACTAGAATTGAATAAAGACTATGAAGATTAAAATTATATTACTAAACCTCTTAATCGTTTCTATAAATCTCTCTTCGCAAGAATTTCATAAAGAAACACTAAAGATGCTCGTATATAACACTCATGGCATTCCTGAAATATTTATAAGTGACAACCCAAAAAAAAGGTTTCCGATCATAGGGGAAAAAACGCAAGATTTTAATATTTCCTTATTACAAGAAGACTATGCACATCACGAAGAACTGTCTTCCGGGTTTGCTCAAAAAAGTATTGCTATACGTGGCCCCATGGGAGGAACTTTATCATGCCCCTTTTGCACGGGTTCAGGGTTAACTTCTGTATTTAATTTGCCTCAAGACTGGCAGATAGAAGTTCAGAATGAGGCTTATGAAACTTGCTCTGGGTGGTTAAGAGGCGCAAATGACTGTTTTGCTTATAAAGGATTCCAAATAATAAAAATTACTACACCTCAAAAGAAAAAATTCTACATAGTCAATACTCATATGGATGCAGGAAGAAGAGATTCAGACAGGGCTTCAAGAAAAATACAATTAGAACATATTGTATCCACTATTGAGCAAAGAGAAATTAAAGAGGCTCTCATTGTGGCAGGTGATCTTAATTTAAATTCAAAGGACCCCCAAGACGTATTACTATTAGAAAAATTTAAGAAAAAGCTTAAATTAAATGATTCTTTTGAAGGATATGAGATAAGTAAAAAATGGAGTATTTTGGATTACATTTTATACAGGCAAGGTTCGGAAGTTAAATTTAAGTTACTTTCAGTAGGCGAGGATGAATCGTTTATTACAGAAGAAGGACCTCTCAGTGATCACCCTGCACTTTTCTTAGAATTATCGATTAATGACAATTAAACTTTTACCAAGTTACCTACTTGCTGCCCTTTCTGCCATAACGACCTTTAATCCTTCAAGATAAAGAGACCAAGGTTCGTGTTGCTGTTCTGAGAGAGCTTCTCTCATACGGTCATCAAATCGACTATATTCTCGATTAATCCCTCTTTGTATTCTCTTTGGGATATTGACACCACCTTTACGAATTTCACGTTGTACTACCTTTTGCAAGCCAGTTAGGCATTCTTTAAGGGATTCACGGAACTCAATATTCTGTTTTTCGTTCATTTCCATAGCAGAAATATGAACCAATAGTTCTGGCTTAAGCCATGGCGGTAAGTCATCAGCAGTTATCTTAGACTCAGCCCACATACTAAAAGTAAGAAATATTGCTAGTACTAGAATTAATTTCTTCATAATCCGAACCTTAACAAATTAATTTATCTAAGTCAGTTTATATAACGACAAGAACCGCCAACAGAAGCATGATAGATGTGACCGGAGCCCATAATTGCCTCTCTTTTTTTGATGGTGTTATCCAATTTAAAATAGCACTTAAAGCTTGAATTGCTATAGCCAAATAAGCTGTCCAGTCTGCCCAGTCAGGATTAAGTCCTGCTGCTGAAGTTACGCTTGCAGCCATATAAATTAGTAAAAAGATTGAAATTGCAGCTGTTACTCTTCCTCTAATAGGGAGTGCCCCATGATACTGCCCTCCCTGGGTTATCTGACCCCAAGGAGCT
>CAYVAL010000162.1:0-2474 GCA_964449395.1 uncultured Gammaproteobacteria bacterium
TTACCCTGAAGAATCATCTTCTTAACTATTTCCACAAATTCACCGGTTTCACTGCCAAGTCCCAATGCGGCAGTCAGCAAACGTGGCGCATCAATAGATGATTTGTCCTGAATATTATCTAAAGATTTTTTTAAATCTTCAATTTTTAGGCTTGGGTTGCTTGTAACTTTTGTAACAAAATCACAATAGGTTTCAAAGAATTTTTCTGCATTTTCCATGACTTAATGATACCTCAAGAATAAGATATTAGTAGGTGATTTAAAGAAAATTATATTACTCAATTTATTTTCAAATTCAGATCAAATATCCAAGATTGAAAAACCATTCTTAGTTAAAATACGCCCGTGGATGTATCAGAAATTTTTGAAAGTCTTAATGAGCCCCAAAGGAATGCAGTAACTTCAGAATCGAAGAATTTATTAGTTCTTGCAGGGGCAGGCTCGGGTAAGACTAGAGTAATTGCTCATCGAGTTGCCTGGTTAATCAAGGCTGAAAACGTCAATCCTCATTCTATTTTAACCGTGACCTTTACCAATAAAGCTTCAAGAGAAATGCGAGGGAGAATTGAAGATATAGTGCAACAAGAGATGGGAAATTTCTGGTGTGGTACTTTTCATGGGATTTCGCATAGGTTGCTAAGAACTCATTGGGAAGAGGCTGGCCTAAGAAAGGAATTTGCAATTCTTGATTCTGAAGATCAATACCGTGTCATTAAGCGAGTAGTAAAATCTATGGGCCTTGATGATACAAAATGGCCACCGAGACAGATTCAGTGGTTTATTAATAAACAAAAGGATGAATGTAGGCGATCAAAAGATGTCGAGGTATCGGACGATTATTTCGCTGAAAAAATGACCGATGTATACAGGGCATATGAAGAACTTTGTGAGCGTGAGAGTTTAGTAGATTTCGGGGAGCTTTTATTAAGAGTGTATATTCTGTTTAAAACTAATGATGAAGTCCTAAAACATTACCAAAGAAGGTTTAGTCATATCCTGGTAGATGAATTCCAAGATACTAATGAAGTGCAATATCAATTTTTAAGATTACTAGCAGATGGCGGTGCTGGTTTTATGTCTGTAGGAGATGATGATCAATCAATCTATGGATGGAGAGGGGCTAAAAGTGAGAATATTAACAGGTTCACAACGGACTATACGAATACCGAAATCATAAGACTTGAACAAAACTACAGGTCAACTTCAGTTATTTTGAGTGCTGCAAATGCAGTTATAAAAAATAATCAAGGCAGGATGGGCAAGGAGCTTTGGACCGATCAGAAAGAAGGAGAGCCTATTTCCGTTTACTCAGCTTACAACGAAGACGATGAGGCAAGATATGTTGTAGGGAGTATCCAAAATTGGGTAAACCAGGGACGTAACTTAAATGAAATAGCCATTCTCTATAGATCCAATGCTCAATCTAGAGTATTGGAGGAAGCAATTCTTAGAGAATCTTTACCTTACAAGATATATGGAGGTTTAAGATTCTATGAAAGAGCAGAGATAAAAAATGCCATGAGCTACTTAAGACTCCTGTTTGGCAGAGAGGATGATGCCGCTTTCGAGAGGGTTATTAATATCCCTCCTAGAGGCATAGGGGCTAAAACTATTGATATTATTAGGGCAAAAGCTGCAGAAAAAAGTATTTCCCTTTGGAAGGCTTGTGAGGAGTTAATTGATATAGAAGGACTTACTCCAAGAGCCTCTCAGGCTATTCAGGGGTTTATGTCTAGTTTTAATACCCTTGAAGAGGATACAAAGGATTTACAATTAAAAGAAGTAGTGGACAATACAGTTACCAGAAGCGGTCTTATTGAATATCACAAGAAGGAAGCTGGAGAGAAAGGTAGAACCAGAGTTGAAAACTTATCAGAGTTAGTTGGTGCGGCCAGGGATTTCGAACCTGACTCATTTGATGAATTGGAGGAGAGTGCCTTAAAAATGTTCATAGACCATGCCGCACTTGATGCCGGAGAGACACAGGCATCTGAACATGAATCTGCAATACAGCTTATGACACTGCATTCAGCAAAGGGATTAGAATTCCCTTTGGTTTTTATAACTGGATTTGAAGAAGGTCTTTTTCCACATAAGTTATCTATAGAGGATCCAAATCAGTTACAGGAAGAAAGACGACTGTGTTACGTGGGCATGACCAGATCAATGGAAAAATTATATGTAACACATGCTGAGATGAGAAATTTATATGGTTCAGAGAATTTTAATCCCGCATCAAGATTTTTGAGAGAAATACCGGAAGAGCTCACTGTGGAAGTAAGAACAGGCGGTAATGTTCCAAGAACTTCTAAATCAAGTTCTAGAAGAATTTCAGGTGAAGTTCCGGATACTGAATTTAAGTTAGGACAGAGAGTTTTTCATGAAGCTTTTGGAGAAGGGGTTATTCTGAATTATGAAGGTGAAGGTGCCAATGCAAGAGTAGAAGTAAATTTTGATTCTAGTAAAACTAAATGG
>CAYVAL010000163.1:0-2453 GCA_964449395.1 uncultured Gammaproteobacteria bacterium
ATGATCAAAATATATATATTCCACTTTTTTTTAATTTATTATTTCTTTTACAGTATTCAGAAAGTCTGTCTTGGTTTCTCTTGAAGAACAAATACTTTCCATAGAAAGTTGAGCAAAAATAGTGTCTTTATTAAAATCAGCTAAAAATTCCGGCACTTCTGAATTAAATATAAAAATATGACTAATATCAGAAATTTCGTTGAGATCTATTTTTCTGGACTTTGTTTCTCTATATAAAGACTTGACTAAAGTGTTTAAAAAAAACTCCTTTTCATCTTGAGTTCTTTCTTGATCAGCCGCTCCAAATATGAATAGATAACAATCATCTATTAAATACATGTCTAATTCGGAGTCAGTATTGACTTGTTGAAATCTATTCTTCCAAACACTAATACCTAGATGACTTAATTTATTTTCTAAATTCTTGTCCATAGAAAGGATTCTACTCTATGAATTAAAAGTCTCAACTTGACCTAGATAAGTGGCATATATAAGCTAGCGCTGATGATTTTAGTCAAAACCCTATATAAGTTACTTCGACTGATTTACCCGGTCTCTTATTTAAAGAGTTAACCGGGAAATACTATTTTCTTATAAAGCTAAAAATCTATTCAACATCTGGAGATAACAATTGACTAAAATAATTAATGATTCCGTTTCTAAATATCGAGCTTTTAAAGCTATCGATATTTTGGAAAGACAGTGGCCAAGTAACTCGATAAAAAAGTCTCCAAAATGGTGCAGTGTAGACTTGAGAGATGGTAATCAGGCTCTAATAGAGCCCATGGGAGAAGAAAGAAAACTAAGAATGTTTAATCTTCTTTTAGAGACAGGATTTACAGAAATAGAGGTAGGATTTCCATCAGCTTCACAGACAGACTTCGATTTTGTAAGAAAAATTATCAATGATAATTTAATACCTGCTAATGTAACTATTCAGGCTCTTACTCAAGCCAGACCGGAGCTAATTAAAAGAACATTTGAATCTCTTGAAGGTGCCAAAAATGCTATTGTTCATGTATACAATTCAACTTCTACTTTGCAAAGAAAAGTTGTTTTCAAAAGTGATGAAGCTGGTATCAAGAAAATAGCTACAGATGGTGCAAAGTGGGTATTAGAAGAATCTCAAAAATACCCTACAACAAATTGGACCTTTGAATATAGCCCTGAAAGCTTCACAGGAACAGAGCTACCTTATGCTGTAGAAGTCTGTAATGCAGTAAATGAAGTATGGAAACCAAATAAAAACAAGAAAACAATTATAAATTTACCTGCAACAGTTGAAATGTCTTCTCCAAACTTATATGCAGATCAGATTGAATGGATGTGTAGAAATTTAGAAAATAGACAAAATATTATAGTGAGTTTGCATCCTCATAATGATAGAGGTACTGCTGTTGCCGCAAGCGAATTGGGTGTTATGGCAGGAGCGGACAGAATAGAAGGAACATTATTTGGAAATGGAGAAAGAACTGGAAATGTAGATTTGGTGACTTTAGCTTTGAATATGCTTACTCAAGGTGTAGATCCCCATCTTGATTTCTCAAACATAAATCCGATAATGAGAGAGGTTGAGTATTGCAACCAATTACCTGTCCATCCCAGACATCCGTACGCAGGTGACCTCGTATTCACTGCATTCTCTGGCTCTCATCAAGACGCAATAAAAAAGGGATTAACAGAAATCAGAAATTCAAATCAGAAAATCTGGGAAGTACCTTATTTACCTATAGATCCTAAAGATGTTGGAAGATCGTATGAAGCTGTTATAAGAATAAATAGCCAATCAGGTAAAGGTGGAGTTGCCTATTTATTAGAAAAAGATCATGGACTTAGCATGCCAAGAAGGTTGCAAATAGAATTTAGTCAAGTAATCCAAAAATTATCGGATGAATCAGGAAAAGAAATTTCACCATCTGATATCTGGAATAATTTTCAAGATACTTATCTTACAAAATCTGGAAATTATGAGTTCTTAGAACATAATATCAATTCAAAAGCTAATAATGATGGTACTCAATCAGATCAAATTGAACTGAGCCTGCTAAGTAACTCCAAAAAAATATCAATAAAAGGTTCAGGAAATGGGCCATTAGATGCAATGATTGATGCTATCAAAAAAGATCTTGATATTGATTTAAAGATTTCAGATTACCATCAGCATGCAATAAGCTCAGGTTCGGATGCTCAAGCAGTGGCTTATTCCGAATTAATTTTCAAAGATAAATCGGTATGGGGAGTTGGGATTCATCAAAACACTGTAATTGCTGGATTAGAGTCAGTTATTAGTGGATTAAATAGATTGTCTAAATAACTCAAAACTATAATATAACTACGAAATAAGATATTTCTAGGGGAGTTTTATGAGTAGTGCGACTGTAAACCGTAATACGATATTTGCTTATGGAGGATTGGCAACTCCTTTAGCAATGATTGGTTATCCAATAGCTATA
>CAYVAL010000164.1:0-2423 GCA_964449395.1 uncultured Gammaproteobacteria bacterium
AAAGAGATTGGTGTGGTTTATTTGATGAGCTTATTAGTGGAAATCCTACTGAAGCCAAAGCAAAGAAGCTTCGAGTAGAGCTCAAATCTCAAATACTGGCAATGTCTCCTATCCTTAAAGAAAAACCTTATTTTATGTCTGATGAATTCAGTTTAGTGGATTGTTGCATTGCTCCTGTACTCTGGAGATTACCCTTAATAGGAATTGAGCTACAGAAAGATGCTAAAACAAAGCCAATATATGAATACATGCAAAGAATATTTACTAAATCATGCTTCATAGACAGCCTCTCAGAATTAGAAAGAGATATCAGAAATAATTAAGTTCTATAATATTTCTAACCCTTCATTGGTAAGTTTAAATACATATGGTTTCCTTTCTATCTCTGGTTGGCCTAACTTTATTTTTCCTGTGAGGCCTTTATAAACAAAGTCCCTTTTGTTAACGCTACTAAAAATTAACATAAGGATTTCAAAAGAATCATATCCTATGGCAAAATTTCTTGTCTCTTTTGACTTAGGAATAAATTGTGGCAACCGAATAGGCATCATGATCGGCATATCAGAATTTAAAGTATGGAATAAGTCTACATCTTTAAGATTATAAGCTTCATTTACCTTCCAACTATTAAGTATAAGAACTTTATAGTCTTTTCCGGATATATAATCCAAAGCAGGCTTCAAGTTCCTAGCTTCTTTTAAACCAGCAGATATAAAGATTGAATCAATATCGTCTCTCACTCTACTATCACCTGTAATTTGAGTGCCAAGTCTTCTTGATAATTTTCTTATTCTCTCTTTACTCCTATCAGCCATCAATAATCCTGCAAAGAGATCCTGACTGCTAACATTCTTTGTGTGTGTTGCTGTCTCGATAACTTTTTTATCTCTGGCTTCAATGGCAGTAATTAATTTTTGTGCGTCATTAGTTTCTTTTGTATCTAATACGGCAAATCTTATATCTCGATCATTAATTTGATCAATTAAGGCTTCTCTCTCTGATTCTCTAGATATTATAAAATTGTATTTATAAACATTTAGATTAGTTCTCTTATTGGAAATATAAAAGGTATTTGAATTAAGTGATTTATTTAAGCAAGAAATATTCGTAGGACTATATTCACTTCTTTTGAGGTCCAATATAATTGAAACGGTGTCTATTGGGTTTTGGGTGCATTTAGCATCCTTAACTTTGATAATTCTTACCTTAGGCTTGTAACTAATCTTTTCGTTATAAAAATATGCATTTGCTAAAAAGCCTTCAACCTCTGGAGGTAATGTTTCGTTATTCCCTTCCTGGAAATAAAATAAATTTAATTCTGAAGGAAGGGACCTTATTTTGTAGTTAAAATCTGGCTTTTCAATTAGAGTATTTATTGTATTATTTTGATCATTCTTTGGAATAGAAGAGCAAGCGCCTATTAGAATAATAAGCTGAAGTAATATTATATTTCTCATATTAATTATGGATAACAATTACGGTTCTCTTTTTATAGTTTCTACACCTATCGGTAATTTAGATGATATTACATTAAGAGCTATTGAAGTTCTTAATAATGTAGATATTTGTGCTGCTGAAGATACTAGAAATTCAAAAATACTTCTCAATAAGTACGATATAAAAACTAAACTTACTTCTTATCATAAGTTCTCTGAAAAGAGTAAAACCCTATCTCTCATAGAAAGTTTAAAATCAGGTCTGGATATAGCTCTTATTAGTGATGCGGGAACACCCTTAATATCAGACCCAGGAAAATTCCTATTGGAAGATGCTATAAAAAATCAAATTAAGGTTATCCCTATCCCTGGGGCGACTTCAGTTATACCTGCGCTTACTGTTTCAGGGTTTGATCTCGATAATTTTTGTTTTTATGGTTTTTTTCCTCGACAGAGGCAAGCAAAGACTAGGCTGATAAAAGAAATTGCCTCATCGAACAAAACTTCTGTTTTATTTGAGTCAGGAAAGCGGATAGAGCAGATGCTTAATGACCTGACTAGCCTACTGCACCCTTCAACAAATTTAATAGTTGCTAGAGAACTTACAAAATTACATGAAACCATCTATAGAGGGAATCTTGAGACTGTCAGAAACAGTATTTATGAATCTAAGTTTGGCACTAAAGGAGAGTTTGTGGTTGTTATTGAAGGCAAGACAATGAAGCAAGATGGTGAAATTTCAGAAGAAGATAGAAGAATCATCAATATTCTTTTAGAAGAATTAGACCAAAAATTAGCCTTAGAGATTGCCTCTAAAATTTTAAAAAAGAAAAAAAATAATATTTATAAGGTAAAGATAAAGAAATAATTTTCATTTAAACTAATTTTAAATATACAATTCATGCGAGTCAGCTAGATAATCGCTCAATAATTTGAGAGGAAAGTCCGGGCTCCATTGGACAAGACGCCAGGTAACTCCTGGGAGAT
>CAYVAL010000165.1:0-2409 GCA_964449395.1 uncultured Gammaproteobacteria bacterium
CCATAAAGTCAGAAGCTTTTGTAGAATTTCTCCAACGACTCGATCCAAACAAAACAATTTTTACTTCCTCAGAAAGCGATAGCTTCTATATGAGAAGCTTACTTAACCAAAATATTAATGAAGATTTAGATATAGCGTTTAACATTTTTAATCAATACGTAGATCGTTACCAATTAAGGTATCAGACCCAGATTGATTTTCTTAATAATATCAATGATGAAAATTTATATAGCTCCAGAACTCTTATTAGAGATCTATCGGAATCAGAGAGATTAAGATCCCTGCAAAGTCTCAAGAATTTATGGATAGATTTGAGCACTAATGATGTCATCCAGTTAATGCTTTCAGGTAATACTCTTGAGGAAGCTAAAGACAAAATAAAAAAAAGAATGAGCAATCAGCTAAATTATTTTGAACAAACCAGAAATGAGGATGTATTCAATATATTTGTAAACTCCATCGCTTCTATTTTTGGGCCTCATACAACATATATGTCCCCAAAAAATTCTGAAGATTTTGATATCAACATGAGTCTCTCACTTGAAGGAATAGGTGCCCTTCTATCATCAGATGGTCTTTATACTTCAATTTCTTCTCTTGTGCCTGGTGGCCCTGCTGAAAAAACTGACTTGATAAAACCTAAAGATAAAATAATTGGTGTAGGTCAAGAAGACAAAGGAGAGATTGTCGATGTTATTGGCTGGAGAATAGATGATGTAGTTGAATTAATAAGAGGCCCTAAAGGATCAAAAGTAAGATTAGAAATTATCCCTGCCAGTGCCTTGAGCGATACTGAAACTAAAGAAATAGAAATTATTAGAAATGTAGTCAAATTAGAAGATCAAGCTGCAGAAAAGAAAATACTTAATATCAAAAGAAATGATATTGACTACAAAGTAGGAGTAATTGAACTTCCGGCCTTCTATTTCGATTTTAATGCTTATCAAAAAAGAGATATAAACTATAAAAGTAGTAGTAAAGATGTAAAGAAACTTCTAAAAGAACTTAAACAAGAGAACGTAGATGGTCTAGTTATCGATTTACGAAATAATGGGGGCGGTTCTCTTTATGAAGCAAATGCTTTAGCACACCTTTTCCTTGGAAGAGGCACTACGGTGCAAGTAAAAAGCGCTGATGGCAATATTCAAGGTTTAGGGGAGAGATGGGGTTATCAGTATTTTGATAAACCTCTTGTTATTTTGGTCAATAAATTTAGTGCATCTGCTTCAGAAATTTTAGCAGGTGCCATCCAAGACTATGATCGGGGCATAATAGTTGGAACAGATACATTTGGGAAAGGGACTGTGCAAAGAGTAGATATGCTGTCTTCGGGTCAGATTAAATTTACTGAGTCGAAATTTTATAGAGTTTCTGGAAGCAGCACTCAAAACCTAGGGGTACAACCAGATATTATCTTACCTTCACTCTTCAATTTAGATGAATTAGGTGAAAGTAAACTAGATAGAGCTCTAATGCATGACGCTATCCCTAGAACTTCTCATAAAAATTTTAATCAAGTATCGGGCTTTATAAGTACACTGCAAGAGGTAAGTCAAGCAAGAGTAAAAGAATCTCCTTTATTTTCTAGTATTTCTCAAAGAAAACAATGGCAAGAAGAAAATCAAATAGATAACTTAGATTTAAATCTTGATTTAAGAAAAAGTCAAAAAAATAAGATAGAGGAATTTCTATTAGCGAATGAAAATTCTTTAAGAAGAACTCTCAATCTACCAATATTTTCAAACTATAAGGAGTTTATGGAAAGAGAAGATGATCCGGAAATTTTAGACATAGACCATGAGGTATTAAGTGAAGCTGCAAATATTCTATTAGACCTTGTTGAGTTAAAAAACAAACCCCCCCTTGCAATGAATAAAACAATTAACTAGCCATGAAAATTATTTCATTCAATATTAATAGCATCAGAGCAAGACCTCATCAAGTTGAGGCAATTGTTAAGAAATATCAACCAGATGCCATAGGACTTCAGGAAACAAAAGTTCATGATGATGATTTTCCTTACGAAATTCCAGAATCCCTCGGATATAAAGCACAAATTCATGGCCAGAAGGGTCATTATGGTGTTGCCATTCTTACCAGAGAAGAACCTCTTGATGTGCAAAAAGGTTTTGAAACTGACACTGAAGATGCTCAAAAGAGATTTATATCGGTGACGTTAAAGAAAGGTAGAAAAAAGATTCATATTTTAAATGGTTATTTTCCTCAGGGAGAAGCTAGAGATCATCCCATTAAGTTTCCTTATAAAATTAAATTCTATTCTGATCTGATGAAACATATAAAGAATAATTATGATCCCAAAGATTATCTTATGGTTATGGGAGACTTGAATATTTCACCTGAAGATATTGACATAGGAATTGGCGAAGAAAATAAAAAAAGATGGCTAAG
>CAYVAL010000166.1:0-2356 GCA_964449395.1 uncultured Gammaproteobacteria bacterium
TAAAGATATTTCCTCGGAGCTTAAATATTCACTGGGAAGTAGCCTAAAGACATCGAGACCTCTTGTAATTTCAGTTCCATATATATAACCATTGTAATAGTAAGCTGACCAATAACCCCCAGTGATAAGAACCTTCTCATCGATTGGCCCTCTATCAAAATAAGCAATTTCTATTGGATTTGAAGAGTCAGTAAAATCAAGAATAGAAATTCCTCCTTGGTACCAAGCCTGTACAAAAATATCTTTTCCAGACACAGGAATTAGAGATCCATTATGAGCAACACAGTTTTCAGTTTCTAATTGTGGTGCAGGCATTTTGTAGTGACTTCTAAACTCTAAGCTATTATCAACAATATCGTAAATTGCATTAGCACCCCAATCTAGAGGATCCCATGCTCTGCATCGAGCTCTGCCTCCTCCGCCCCACTCATCCGTAAAAATAACTTTCGTACCATCATTATTAAATGTTGCAGAATGCCAATAAGCAAAGCCAATATCTGTAACTACATCAATTCTTTCTGGATTATAAGGATCAGAGATATCAAACAGTATTCCATTACCTGAGCATGCCCCAGCAGCGATATTTGCCGAAGGAAAGACTGTTATATCATGACATTGATCAGTTCTTCTTGTGTCTTGTGTTTCTTCGCCATGATCTCCTCCAGCCCATAACCCTCCTAAAGCTCCAGTTTTGGGATCTGCAAAAACAGCAGGGCTACTAACAATTCTTGATAGAGATGGATCTGAGACTGGTATTTCAATTATGTCTATTCTAAAAAGAGCTGTACGACTGTCTCCAGGAACGTTTCCTATACAACTCTCTAGTTCTTCTTCATCCCGTACGCTTGCAGTGCCAGAGTTATAAACAATAATTTTTTCTTCAGGTCCTGGTCCGGAAACAACTGAATGAGTATGAGAACCACGGCAAGTTTGTACAGCACCAACTTGTTTCGGCTGGTATAGGTTTGATATGTCAAAAATTCTTAAACCTCTAAATCGATCAGTACTAGCTTCCTTAGAAACTCCTTCTAACCCGCAATCTAATCTACTTCGGGTTTGCTCAACCGACATGATGAGTAAATCTCCAACTATTGAGACATCTCCTTGCCCTCCCGGACAGACAACTGAAGATTGAAGTTCAGGAATTCCATTTTTTTTAATCTTGTAAAGATTAAAACCGTGATAACTGCCTGCAACCAAAATATCATCCCTAAAAGCCATATCGGTATTAGCAAAACTAAGAATTGGCGAACGAAGAGACCTGGATAAACTTTCGGTTGTCTTAACTTTGTCCTTTTGTTCTTCAAGTGTAGGATCCTTAACTCCTTTAGCCTTAGGGTTAGTAGGATCATAGAATCCAACAGGTTTTTTTAGTGATGATACCAACTCTAGATTTAGTATTGCTTGTTCAGCATCATAAAGACCGGCTGCCAAGCTGGACCTAGGATCATCGGATAAATTAACTGCTATCCCATTCATCCTCTCAATTTCAACTCCTTGATCATTTACAAGCTCTGAAATGAACTCATTAAGTATTGAGTCATAAGCACTACCTGGATATTCCTTCAGAACTTTCACCATCTCAAGGGCTCCATCATGGTGATTTATCATCAACTTCAAAAATAATTTATCAAATTTAGTACTATCTGAATTTCTTAATTGTTGCAGCTCTTCTTCAGAGGCCATACCCACCATATTCATATGTTCATGATGCGCATGCTCCATATTGAGTGCTTCATCTCGCGATTCCAACCAACTTCTCATAAAATCTATTTCATCTTCTTGAGAAGAGTCAATTCTGTTAGCTAAATCGAGAATAGTCTTGTTATTAGTCCTTTTAGTAGCCAATTGAGACATAACGATTGCTTGTTGATGGTGGACAATCATGCCTTGAAGAAAATCAACATCAGCTTTTACGTATTTAGTACTAGCTATATTTGTTGCTTCCGTTGGACTAATAAGCTTTGAATTTTGTCCTGGAGCACCTGGCAAAATTATAGGGTGTTTAGTTTCCAGCAAATTTGTTCTGGAAAGTGTCTCTGCACAATCAATAGATTCTGAACATTGTGAATCTTCTAAGTTAGTCTGATCAGTTTCACCGCAACTGATCAAGAGATATATAAATATAAAAATTTGAATATTCTTTGCCATCTCAACTCTAAGGTTTATTAACCATTTTTCTACTGTATGAAATATATAGAGGTTAGAAAGAAAAAGAAACTCACAACACCTAGCAAAGCAGATTTGATTATTTTCTCCTTAGAATTTTGAGCTTTAAAAGCTTTATCTTCGGTTGTATTTCTGACGTCAAAAAGTAAAAACTTAAAATGAGTAACAGTCTTTATAAATGTTAAAA
>CAYVAL010000167.1:0-2327 GCA_964449395.1 uncultured Gammaproteobacteria bacterium
CCAAATTGGTTATGGGACTTTGATGCCAAGCCAATATCAGAAGAAGATAAACAGAAACTTAAGTCATTTGAAATCAAAAGCAAGAGAGGTTTTAAAGGTTCCTTGTATAAGACAGATGATTTTATAGAGCAACATCCTTTTGGAACTGTACCGGCAGGATTCGTAGGCGAGGGACGACTTGGAGTTTTTGAATCTAATAGCATCTTAAGAGCGGTTGCAAGAGAGTGTAAAGATAAATCTCTTTATGGAGGCAATGATTTAAATTTAACATCCCGAATAGACAGTTTTTTGGATGCTAATCTTGTTTTCTCAAGAGAATTTCAAGTTTATCTTTTGGAACTTGAAGATATCACTCCCTATACTTATAAAAGAACTAAAGCTGCTTATGAGTTTTATCTTGATGGCCTTGAAAAAGCCTTATCTCTTACAAGGTTCTTAGCCGGTGATCAATTAACTATTGCTGATATATCTTTTGTATGCGAATTTGCACAATTTTTGAGAGAGGGCCACTACCTAGAGCAGCTAGAAACTAGAAACTTAGCACTGATAAGTGAAAACTTCCAAATAGACTATCCTGTAACTTTTCAGCATTTTAAAACTTTGTGTAATCAAGAAGAGTTTTTAGATGTAATGGGCTCTTATTTGGACTGGTACGAAATGTAATTCATGGACTACGTTGAAATAGCTATACCGTTTTTTTTATTGGCTCTTGTCCTGGAATTAGCTTATGGGAAATTCATTGGTAAGAATACCTATAGATTAAACGATACTATTAGTAGCCTCTTTATGGGATCTATAAGAGGTACGAGCGGAATTCTTAAGATAGGTTTTAGTGGTTACGTGTACTATCAAATTGAAACACATTTTGCACTTTGGAGAATGGATACCAGTCTTTGGATAACTTGGATATTTGCATTTGTTGCGTACGACTTTTTTTATTACTGGTTTCATCGTATTAGTCATGAGAGACAGATATTCTGGGCATCTCATGTAGCCCATCATCAAAGTGAAGAATATAATTTATCTACTGCTTTAAGGCAGACTGGAACAGGCTTCTTTATCTCTTGGATCTTTTATATCCCATTATTTTTAATTGGAGTGCCTTCTTACGTAATGGTATCAGTAGGTACACTTAATTTAATTTATCAGTTCTGGGTTCATTCTAGGCATATTCCTAAACTTGGATGGTATGAATTATTCTTTGTAACGCCTTCCAACCATAGAGTTCATCATGCTCAGAATGATATTTATATAGATAAGAATTACGGAGGTGTTTTTATAATATGGGATAGGTTTTTCTCAACTTTTCAAGAAGAACAACATAATGAAGAATGTATTTACGGAATAAGAGGAGCAATCAAAACTTTCGATCCTGTTAAGGCAAATATTCATATCTATCAAAAAATTTTTAAGGATTTATCCTATTCTTTCTCTCTTAGAAATTTCTATAATGTTATAACTGCTAGAGCAGGTTGGTCGCCGGATGGATCAGCCATATCTAAATTTGATCCTGAGAATTTTGAAAAGCATGATCCTGAAATAAAAACTCTAACGAAATTTTATGCTTTTATTCAGTTTTTATGCATGTCATATGCAGCAGTAGTACTCTTTGCTGATAAGAATATGGAATATGATCAAGGAGTTGTCCTTGTTTCCATAGTTATATTCTCGATGTACTGCACAGCTAAATGGCTAGATGCCGAAAAGATAATAAAGATAGAGTATATTAAGTTAGTGTTTATATTTGTTTGTCTTTGTTATCTCTATACTTTTAGTCCAGAAATTCTTCTAATTAATGTACTGCTTGTTTATTTGCTATTAAACATTGCTTTTATGCCTTTTTTAAAGCGCGCGTAAAGATATGGAAGATCTTCAAAAATGGATTAAGAGTTACCCTGATTTTCCTTCTAAAGGAATTCTATTTAGAGATATAAGTCCCTTATTGGCTGAACCCAAAGCACTAAGGCTATTGAAAGAAAGATTTGTTGAAGCTATTAAACCCCATGCTCCTGATTATATTGCAGGTATAGATGCAAGGGGTTTTTTGTTTTGTACCTTGATTGCAGAACACCTAGAGCTTGGTGCTTTAATGATAAGAAAGCCCGGTAAACTTCCTGGAGAACTTATAGAAAAAAATTATGAGCTCGAATACGGCACTAACTCTTTAAGTATTCAAAAGAGAGATCTAAAAGATAAATCTGTAGTGATTGTAGATGATCTATTAGCAACAGGTGGGTCTATGAAATGTTCCAAAGAGCTATTAGAGTCTTTAGGTGCAAGAGTAGTTGGGGGGTTTGTTGTTATAGAACTGAAGTCACTAAATGGAT
>CAYVAL010000168.1:0-2306 GCA_964449395.1 uncultured Gammaproteobacteria bacterium
AGACGATCAATCACAAAAAAAATCTTTTAAGCTCTTAGTTAGCGGTGGATTAGTTTCTTTTTGGACTTTTGTTTCAAGAATACTTGGATTGGTTCGGGATATTGTCATTACTGGTTTGCTAGGAGCAGGAGTAGCACTAGACACTTTCGTAGTAATCATGAAAATACCGAGTGTCTTCAGAAGGTTATTTGCTGAAGGGGCTTTCAATCAGGCTTTTGTGCCTGTACTGGCAGAATATAAAGAAAAAAATAAAAGTCAGATAGAAAGTCTAATAAATAATACCTTCGGTACTTTGTGCGCTATTCTGCTATTAGTAACTATTTTAGCTCTTCTCTTCGCACCAATTTTTGTAATGATTTTTGCGCCAGGTTTTTATACAGAGCCGCTAAAAAAAGAACTAGCTATAGATATACTCCAGATAACTTTTCCATATTTATTTTTTGTTTCTATAGTGGCCTTTTCAGGTTCTATTCTTAATTCTTATCGGAAATTTTCGTTACCAGCTCTTACCCCGTTATTTTATAACTTGAGCCTGATTGTAGCTGCTGTATGGTTTGCCCCTAAGTTAGAGGTGCCTATCTATGCGATCGCTTGGGGTGTATTTGCAGCAGGTATTATCCAAGTACTTATTCAAATTCCTACTTTGGCAAGAATGGGTTTATTGCCCAAATTACAATTGAATATGCAGCATCCAGGCGTAAGGAAAGTTATGTATTTAATGGTTCCTGGGATTATTGCTGGAGGTGTAAGTCAAATAAATATGCTTATCGACACAATATTGGCTTCATTACTACCTACTGGCAGTCCAAGTTGGCTTTATGTTTCCGATAGGTTGATGCAACTCCCCTTGGGAATTTTTGCAATTGCAATAGGCACTGTAATCTTACCCAGATTATCATCATTATTTGTAACGGAAGATAAAGTAACGTTTTCAAATACTTTGGATTGGTCTATTAGATTGATATTACTTATAGGAGTGCCTGCAGTTATAGGCTTGATTATGCTTGCTGAGCCAATAATATTAACTCTATTTGAGAGAGGAGAATTTAGTTCTCAAGACTCACTACAAGCCTCTTATAGCTTGATTGCTCTAGCTTTTGGTCTAGTTGCATTCATGCTGATTAAGATCCTCACGCCAAGTTTTTTTGCTAGACAAGAACCAAAAAAACCTATGTTTGTAGCTCTGGCATCAATGATTCTAAATGCATTGCTAGCTTGGTATTTAGGTTTTAGTCTTGGTTACGGACATATTGGTCTTGCTTTAGCCAGTTCAATATCTGCTTTCTTTACAGTAATAACTTTATTAGTACTTTTGAAACTTGAAGACGTTTATAGACCTTCTTCCGGTTGGATGGTATTTTGGTTAAGACTCATTATCGCTTCTTCATTTTTAATGGCATTTCTTGGCTATTTTGGTCAGGATGCACTTGCTTTAAGGAAATTCAGTAATCTGACACAAATAATTTATATTTTGAAAATGGTCTTCCTTGGTATGGGTTTGTATATTGTTGCTTTAAGATTAACAGGAGTAAAAATTAAGGACTTCTTAAATTAGCATGTATCTTATAAGAGGAATACAGAACATAGATCTATATTTGTCTAAATATAAGGATGTGAATCTTATAGCAACTATAGGTAACTTTGATGGATTGCATCTTGGACATCAGCACATCGTAAAAAATATGAAGCAAGATGCTGAACTAAATAATTGGCAGACACTTGTAATCTTTACTGAACCACACGCAAAAGAGTTTTTTGCTGAGGCTTTAGGTACCGAAGAGGAAAAACCTCCCAGGATTTTTCCTTGGTCTGAAAAGGTTAAAAGACTAAAAGAGTTAGATGTGGAGTTTTCTTTTTTCCTTAACTTTAACAATCAGCTAAGAAGCATGACTCCAGAAGATTTCATTAGAGAGGTTCTCGCCAGACTTTCAATTAAGAAGATTGTTATAGGAGATGACTTTAGATTTGGAGCAAATAGGGAAGGAGACTTTAATTTCTTAAAAAAATGGGGAAAAGAAAATAACATTCTAGTCGATAATACAGAAACCTTTGAGATAAATGGAGAAAGGGTGAGTAGTACGAGAATTAGAAATTCTTTGACTGCAGGAAACTTTAAAGAAGCGAAAGATCTATTAGGAAGACCTTATACATTTAGTGGGAATGTTGTTTATGGGCAACAGCTAGGAACCCAGTTAGGTGTCCCGACTGCTAACTTATGGCTTCCAAAGAATAAACTTCCGATAGCAGGGGTCTATATAGTCAATGTAGATGTAGATGGAAAAAAGTATGGAGGGATAGCCAATATG
>CAYVAL010000169.1:0-2299 GCA_964449395.1 uncultured Gammaproteobacteria bacterium
CAATCCTTTAGAGCTTTTAGAAGACTTCAAGATTTATCTGGAGTCAAAATGCTTCCTTCTGAGTATGTACATAAACATATCAAGATTACCCCATTTCCTGGTGAAGACATTGGATGGCTTTTAGAATCTGGAGCTTCAGATTTATTAATGTTTGCATCTGACTATCCGCATCACGAAGGAACTGATGACCCAATAACACGATTTGAAAAAACTATGTTAGAGACTAGTGAAGAGAACAAGCAAAATTTTTATTCAAATAACTTTAAAGCTTTATTGGGTTCTAATCTTTAAATAATCTTTTAGTTTTTTCGAAAAAATCATAGTCTGTCATGAGGTTTGTGGCTTAACCTTTCTATACTCATCATTTTTAAAAAACTTTCTCCCCAAGAGTTTATAAATAAAACTCCTAGATCGGGCTCCTTCTCTTTAACATTCAGTTGTTGTATCTTTTCTAAATGAAAGACCTTAAAGATATAAAATATTTCAGTAGTTGGTGGGCAATTTTATTTATTTTGCTGTCATTCAATCTTATTCCGATACCCTTTGCATTTATTATTAATTCTTTAGGAAATTGGGTTTATCAAAATCCAGTTATGGTTGATATGTCGTATCTGGGCATCGTCAGCATGCATCCCATAGCAGATAATTTAATTTCTATATTTTCCATGAGCGCTCTTGTGATTTTTATCTTATGGCGCATGAACGTAAGAAATATTCCATACCCAGATCTTGGTTTATTAAGTTTCAGCAAAAAAGATTTTTATCTTAGTGTCTTTATCTTGGCTATTTTTATAGCTCTTGAAGAAGTTTATATGCTGATGTTGGACATTGAAATGCCGCAAGGATTTATAGACTTTATGTTATCAGAGCCTATTATTCTGAGTCTTATATCTGTTTTAATCATTGCACCCATAGCTGAAGAATTCATCTTTAGAGGTTTTCTTTTTTCTCAGCTCAGCAGAACACGATTAGGTGCATGGGGGGCGGTAAGTATAAGCAGTTTTTTGTGGACCATAATCCATTTTCAATACGAATTTAAAATTTTACTTATCTTATTCATCTTCGGTATTTTCTTAGGCTACATCAGGATGGCCTATAATTCCTTAGGACTGCCGATTGCGATCCATGCTATAAATAATTTAGTCGCATTTCTTATAGCCTATTATTACGTCTAAATTTTTCTTGATAGATTAGAAGAATAGGGGTATTTTATTACCTATATTTTCTGAAAAACGGAATTTTTAGATATAAAAATTACTTCAGAGATACTAAGGACTAGTTATCTGAAAGAAACTTTTGGGGAGGTTTCATGAAAAAGTTCATCTTTTTTATATCTTTTGCCTTATCACCACTTTTCTCTTTATCTGCCGATGAAGAAAAAGGAGGGATTGAAGAGGTAATTGTTACTGCCGAACGTCAAGCATCTTCTATTCAAGATACTGCTCTTTCAATAACAGCTTTTGACTCTACTCTTATTGAGTCACTAAACTTGAGGAACCAAGAAGATCTTCAAAACTATATACCTGCTACGACTATTCAGCCTTATGATATTTCTATTAGAGGTATAGGACGTATGTTTAGGGCTTTAGGAGGGGATCCTGGAGTCGGTACTTATGTTGATGGCGCTTATTCAGTAGATTTTGGCATAGCATCAACCGACAACGGGCTCTATGATGTTGAAAGGATCGAGATTTTAAGAGGGCCTCAAGGAACTCTTTATGGCAGAAATAGTATTGGCGGTGCTGTAAACTTTATTTCTACAAAGCCTTCACAAGATTTTGCTGCCGAAGTTAGAACACTTGTCGGAAGCTACGGAATGGCAGAGGGTTATGGATTTCTGAATGGCGGTTTAACTGACAATCTTAGCGCTAGACTTATCGTTGTTAATAGAAGTAGAGATGGTGTTATTAAAGATTTAGGCGCCGGTGAAGACTTGGATAGTTATGAAGATGAAAACTATACTTTAGCTCTAAGATGGGAGAATGATAACCATACTTTCGATATCAGAGGTAATGAAAGAAGCTATGGAAGAATTATCAGTTCAGCTCAAGGAGCTGGTCTAATAACGACTAGTGAATATGGCGGTAATCTAAGAAGAAACGACCAAATGGTTCACGGTTATAGGCCGGTAGACCCTAGTGTCCAATGTTCTAGTCTTACAGATAGAACTGTTGCAAATTGTTCTACTCCTGGTTATGAGATATTTACTTTTAATCATAAAGGCATCACTAGACACGGTCAGTTCCTTGTTCCTGGTGTAGACCCTGCACTGTTTGCTGGAACAGGTGTAAGTCCTAAC
>CAYVAL010000170.1:0-2296 GCA_964449395.1 uncultured Gammaproteobacteria bacterium
TTTGGTGACTACGAGGACTATGGAGAATACACATTAATCAGCTACGACCTCCCTATTGATATAGCCGGTCTAGGTGTATCGATTGCTTGGTCAGATTTCAGTGCAGAAAATTCAAGCGGATTAGCGGATGAAGATACATTCCTAATTACCTTTTCTATGTAATTCTTAACTCCCCGTTAAGTAGGTGTTCTAAATCTCCCCATTTAGACACATTAAGGGCCAGGCGAAAGTCTGGCCTTTTCTTTATTAAGCAATGGACGAGCATACATCATCAAACATTCCTTAAAAGTCTCATCGTTTAGATATTCAAATCTTGTTTTAAACTTTATCAATTCTTTATTAGTGAATTTGTAATTTCCATCAAATGAATAATTTAATTCAGGAAGCAGACTCATGGCCACTTCTGAAGAGGGCCATATACGGTAATTAGAAATGATTTGTTGTTCTATTTTGTCTGAAAGCTCTTTAATAGAATCTCCTTCAAAAGCAATAGGTTCGCAGATATGCAAATGAACCCTTCCTTTGTAACCTAATATACCTGCAGCCATTTCCTGTAAATCGTTTTTGTTTATTTCTTCATTACTTAATGAACCTTGATAACCCCAACCCTTTGCTTTCACTATATCCAAAGGATCATATTCATATGAAATAGAAATTGGAGTTATGTTGACCTTCCTTACCCAATCCACAAGAGAAATTTTTTTTCTCTGATCCAGGTATAACATCTTTAAAACAGCCTCATCCGAAAAATCGTTACCATCATTGGCTCTCCCTTCTTTTTGAGCTATCCATATACTTTCACCATCGTTAAATAAAGAAGTATTTATGTATGCAGACAATCTTGTAAGCTTTTTTAAAGTTTCTTTTATCCCTTTAATTTCTCTATGGACAATAAAGCTTTTATTGAGTCTCATTAAAGTTTCAGCAAAACCACCATCTAAAAGATTATCTCCAATAGCTATTCTTACTGTTTTTCTGTCTTTCAGATACAAAAGATAATTTAAAAAAGCAGGATCCAAGGAGATATCCCTGTGATTGCCTATAAAGAGAGTGGGCTTATCAGATAAATTATTTTCTCCTGAGAAAGAAAATCCATCAGTAGTCTTGGTTATCATTTGGCTTACCAAGGGCGCCATACGTTTTTGAAGTTCTTCTATCGAATAACACGATGAAAAGGTACTTAAGAACTTCCTCTTAATGTAAAACTTCAAAAGTGTTGAAAAATATTTACTTAGTTCAGGATAAAACAAATTAACTATGTAGTTATGAAAATCCTTATCGACAGATAATTCCTTAATTTTGGAAGATACTTGATCGTCCGAATAAGAGCTAATTTCATCAAAATCCATTTAGCTAAACTGAATTAATGAAATAAATGATTTCTTTTCCAACAATTGTTGGTTGTCTGTAAGTTATGTCGTGCGTCCCTTCTTCGAGAGAAATCAGTTTTCCTTTATTGAATATTCTTTCAAATTCCTGAGAGCCACTGAAAGGAACGACTCCGTCTTTTTTACCCCAAAGTGCAAGTACAGGTACTCCTTTGGAATTTAAAGCTTCGTACATATTTCTAACATCAAAAAGATTAAAATTTCTTATTGTAGAGAGCAATGACTCATTAAAACCCCTGAAACGCAATTGATCTTGAAATAAAGGCAAGAATTCATCTTCATTAATGGACAAAGGATCATCACTGTATTGGGTCTCGGACATATTCCCTATCCCATATAATCGGTCGCTAAAAACCCTCCAAAACCAATCACCTATTAATGGCATAGTCCTCCAAGACTTAGTTGCCGAAGATACTTTACTAAAACCAGCAGGTGCTATTAAAGAGACACTCTTTGTATCTTCTGGGTATGTATCTGCATAATAACCCACAATAGGTCCGCCCATTGAATAACCTACCAAATGGACACTCTCTTCAATATTCTGAGAACTAATTAATTCTCGAAGTGTTTCAAGATAAAGACTCTTATTATATGCAACTCTAGGCCTTTCTGAAAAGCCTCTACCAAAATGGTCATAAACTAGTACTTTGTAACCTGCATTCACAAAATTGTTAACTAACCCGCCCCAAACAAAACTAGGAGTTGAAAACCCATGAACAAGCACCATTATCCCTTTTGAATCTATTGAGCTATTTGGAAGGAACCACTCAAAATAAATATTACCCCTTGAAAGTTTTACCCAGTCACCAGATTCAGGAATGTCAGATTTACGTATTTTCTTAAGCCCATATAACTTAGAAAAATAAGGTAAAGCCAATAAAATGAGAACTATTAATAGTCCTAAAAAA
>CAYVAL010000171.1:0-2289 GCA_964449395.1 uncultured Gammaproteobacteria bacterium
GGTCTTATAGAGATTTGCCTATTAGATTTTCTGAATTTGGTTCATGCCATCGATACGAAGCATCAGGAACTTTGCATGGCTTAATGAGAGTAAGAGGATTTACCCAAGATGATGCACATATATTTTGTACTGAAGATCAAATTCAACAGGAAACGAAAAAATTTATAGAGTTATTATCTGAAATATACTCAGTATTAGGTTTCGGAGCATTTGAAATCAAACTCTCCACTCGTCCTGAAATTAGAGCTGGCTCAGATGAGGTATGGGATAAAGCAGAACTAGCTTTAGAAAATGCTATTAAGAATCTAGATCTACCTTATGAAATTGTAGAAGGAGATGGAGCCTTTTACGGTCCAAAATTAGATTTTGTTTTAATTGATGCTCTTGGAAGAGAATGGCAGTGCGGAACTTTTCAAGCAGATTTTATTCTTCCAGAAAGATTAGATGCAAAATTTGTGGGCTCGGATAGTGAGAGATATCATCCCGTGATGATACACAGAGCTGTTTTAGGATCTTTTGAGAGATTCATAGGCGTTTTAATTGAGCACTATGGAGGGGCATTGCCAACTTGGTTATCTCCAATTCAAGCTGAAATTTTGAATATTACCGACAAACAAGGTGAATATTGCGAAAAAATAGCCAATTTATTGAAAAAAAGTGGATTTAGAGCTCATTCGGACTTGAGGAATGAGAAGATCACTTATAAAATTCGCGACCACTCTTTACAGAAGACACCTTATCTTTTAATAGCGGGTAATAGAGAAATGGAAAATAATACAATTTCTGTTCGCGCTAGAGGGGGAGAAGACCTTGGAGAAATGTCGATTGATCAGTTCATCCAAAAACTTCAAAAAGTCGTGGATGAAAAAATATAATAAAAATAGGAGAATCACATAGCTCAAAGAAAATCTTTTAAGAAGTCTGAAAAGCGTTTACCTATTAATGGTGAAATAAAAGCAGATAAGATAAGACTCATCAGTGAGTCAGGGGAACAGTTAGGAATTTTAAGTCTACCTGAAGCTTTATCTAAAGCGACAGAAGCAAATTTAGACTTGGTTCAAATGGCAAAAGATGGTGATCCTTTAGTTTGCAGACTACTGAATCATGGTAAACATATTTTTGATGCAAAAAAACAAAAAGCAGCTTCAAAAAAGAAACAAAAAAGGCAACAAGTTAAAGAAATTAAGTTTAGACCTGTTACTGAGAAAAATGATTACGAAATAAAAGTTAATAAAATAAAAAGTTTTATTGAAAACGGAGACAAAGCAAAAATTACACTAAGATTCAGAGGCAGAGAAATGGCTCACCAAAAAATAGGTATGGAATTACTTAAGCGAGTCGAATCTGATTTAGAAAGCATGGCAAACGTCGAGCAATTCCCTACACTGGAAGGCAGGCAGTTAGTGATGATGATGGCACCAAATAAAAAGAATTAATTATGAGTAAATTAAAAGTACATAGTGGAGCAAGTAAGAGATTTAAGAGCACAGGCTCTGGGCTTAAGAGAAAGAAAGCTAATAAGAGCCATATCCTTACTAAGATGAAAACTAAAAGAAAGAGACAGCTAAGAGGCACAACTGAGATAGCTAAGGGCGATCAAGTGCTTGTTGATAAAATGCTTAAAACAAAAACTTAAAGAGAAGAAAGATGGCAAGAGTAAAAAGAGGAGTCCAAGCACGAGCTAGGCATAAAAAAGTATTAAAGCAGGCTAAAGGTTATCGAGGCGCTAGGAGTAGGACTTATAAAGTTGCAAAGCAAGCGGTTATGCGTGCTGGACAATATGCTTATAGAGATAGAAGGGTCAAGAAAAGAACATTCCGTTCTTTATGGATAGTTAGAATAAATGCTGCAGCACGAGAGAATGGCTTAACGTACAGTAAGCTTATTGCAGGCTTGAAAAAGGCCAACATAGATCTAGACAGAAAAGTGTTGGCAAGCATAGCGGTAAACGATAAAGAAGCTTTTTCTTTAATAGCCGAACAAGCTAAATCAAATTTAGCTGCTTAATCTAATTTCTCTTAATAAGCTGAAGTCTATTAAGAGTATAATGGTCTAAAATATTAATTAGATCATGGACTTAGACTCTCTAAAGCAAACAATATTAGATATTGAATCTAGGGCAACTTCTGATTTTGATTCGGTAAACACTAAATCCGACTTAGATGATGCTTACAGATCTTTTTTAGGAAAGAAAGGTGAAGTAAATATTCTTTTGAAATCTTTAGGGTCTCTTCCGCAGGAAAAAAGAAAAGAAGCTGGAAAAATTCTCAATCAAGTTAAGTCCACTTT